>NZ_OSDX01000017.1:0-97040 GCF_900382755.1 Vibrio sp. Evd11 | reverse complement strand
GACAGCTCTGAAGGATCGTTCAACCGATCACTTTAGTTCTAACTGATCGGCATTACCTCACAAGGAGGCGTTTTGGTTAAGTGAATAAACTGAATTTTATTCGAGATTGGACATAGTTTTAACGATTATGCTTCTGCAGTAACAGCATTCACCTGAGTCTCTTTATCCGCTTGGTCTTTATCAAAGCCTTCATGGAGATGATAGTAACGTTTATAAACTAGAGCACTCACAGTCATTAGAATCGCAGGAACTCCTACCATCATGAACTGTAAACCCATAATCGTGCTGTCAGACTGTTCGACATTTGGTACATAACCCACTACAGACAAACCGATACCAACAATGAAACCACCAGCCGCGCCAGCGAACTTAACCAACATAGTCTGAACAGAGAAGATAACACTTTCGCTACGACGACCTGTTTTGTGCTCACCGTAATCCACAACATCCGCTAACATAACGGTTTGCAGTGCGTTCGCGATACCGACACCAAACTTAATTGCTGCGCCTGCGATACCGATAAGAATGGCATTACCAGGAGCAATAAAGCCCATGATAAGCAGAGTGATACAAGACAATACTGGGAAACCACAAGCCATAACCCATAGGTGCTTACGCGGTAAAGTCGAAGCAATACGAGGGAACAAGAATACGCCAGCAACTTCAGCGATACCTGCAACCATCATATAAACCGGAAACAAATCAGCATTGCCTAATGCGTAAGAAAAGTAGTAAATAGCAAAACCACCAACCAGCAAGTTAGCAATTTGGAACGACAGTACCGTACCGATAAGCGCTTTTAGTTGGTCATTTTTACCAATGATAACTAGCACATCTTTAAAGCTGAAACGTTCCGCCGGCTTCGCGTTCGTTGGAGCGGATTTTTCTTTTACATTACGAGCAATTAAAAATGCACTCATCACGAACAGAACAGCAATCAACATAGCAACGTTGACGAAGCCTTGTCCTTGGTCACCATCGCCCAGTTTACCTACAATGTGTAGCCCATAAGTACCCGTAATAAACCAAGCCAAACTAGCAAACAATCGAGGCCAAACAACAAGCTTTTCACGTTCTTGGCGAGAGCTAGACAGCGCAGGAATCATAGACCAGTATGGGATGTCCATAATCGTGTACGTAAGCCCCCACAGGATATAAGCAGCTGCTGCATAAATGTATAACGTAGTGCCTTCAAACATATGCGTACTAAAAAGACCAACAAGCACTACAGCATTTAACAGGGTTCCAATCACTATCCAAGGACGGAACTTACCAAACTTAGAGCGCGTGTTATCAACGATAACACCCATCATTGGGTCAGTAACCGCGTCAACAATACGCGCGGCCAAAAAGATAGTACCTACAAATGCCGCTGACAACCCAGCAACATCGGTGAAGTAAAACATTAAGAAAATGTAGATCGGAGCACAGGCAAAGTCTTTACCTAAAGCCCCAAGTCCATACGATAATTTGGTTTGTAGAGTAATTTGATCAGACATAGAATTTCCTTCAGGCGCGTAACTTCATCTCCTAACAGACGTTGAAACGCTTACCTCTGATTTATAATAATTTATCCACCCAAGTTCTGTTTTAGAGCCACTCTGTGGTCGCTTCTTAAAACACTCGAGTATCAAGTCCGACGCTAATGTAACTATTCCGAAGAACAGATACTGTGATCAGCAACCGCTCCATGGAAACGTTTTCAGTCAAACATCCAAAGTGAGAGATCGAACAATAAAACATTCGAATTTATAGAGAATATCGCCAATTAAAGCGTTAAAAACCGCTCATGGCGTGAAGTGCCGCATGAGAACGATTACATGTATGCGATATCCAAGGGTTAACTACATTTATCCATTTTATAAGGCCACATCAAATCTGCTGGATAGTTCTTGAAAACAAAAAACCGCGTAATTTCACCTACGCGGTTCGTCAAATGTATTGCCCAAGCTAAAACTTACTCGATACGTTCAAACTTAATCAGCATCGCTGTTTCTGCGTCAAGTATCGGCATCGTAAGCCCCACTTCGGCACACCAAGCACCTGATAATTCACAGACAGATTCCGTCCATGGCGGTTGATAATTTACGATATCATCATAGTTTGAAGGTCTATCAATCACAGAGACCTTGTATAGACTTTGTGGATCTAGCCCAGGTATGCGTAAATGACCACTCAACGAATTTGTTGGCATTGCCAGCTGTGCAATCATCACAACAGCTTCTGACACATCTTCTGAAACTACCGCATGGATTTGATGGGCACTATCGTCCGTTGGAACTCGCCAAGTTCTCCCGCTATGCAGTAACGGACGCAGCATCTTATGTAACTTAATGTAGTGTTCAAAGCCCTGTTTCTCTTCTTGAACTTCTTTTACAGGGTCTAATTCAATCCCCATATGACCAAACAGTGCTGTGAGGCCACGAAACTCAATACTATGACGACGACGAGTGCTGTGGCAGTGGCTCGCGCCAATATGGCTTCCCATTACCTCAGGAGGGAAGAAGTAACTCATCCCGCGCTGAATAGTTTGTCTTTCTAAGGCATCATTGTTATCTGAAGCCCAAAAACGTTGCGTACGCTTAAGAACCTCAAAATCGATACGACCACCACCAGCCGCACAAGATTCAATATCAACCATAGGGTGCTTCTCTCGGACTTTATCGACCAACTGGTAATAACGAGCAGTTTGTTGATGGGCCGCAGCCTTGCCTAAATGCGCGGGTTGTACAACTTCTCTGTTCATATCCCACTTGATGTAAGCAATGTTGTACTTACTTAAGAAGTGGTCAAGGCGCTCAAACAGAAAGTCGAATGCTTGTTGATTCTGAAGATCGATAACATATTGATTGCGACCAGTTGGTTGGTCATAGCCGTCTACCTCAAGCAACCAATCAGGATGTGCTCGGTATAAGTCTGAATCCTTGTTGATCATCTCCGGTTCAAACCACAACCCAAACTCCATACCCAATTTATTAACGTGTTCAACAATCGGCTCTAAACCATTTGGGTATTTTTCTTCATCTAAGAACCAATCCCCTAACGCAGCCTTGTCTCCACAACGTCCTTTGAACCAGCCATCGTCAATGATAAAGCGCTCTACCCCCATATCCGCGGCTTGGCTAGCCATCGACATAATATAATCAGGATCATGATCAAAATAGATGCCTTCCCATGTATTAAGATGGATAGGTCGAGGCTTTTTCGCAAAAGACTCCGGCAAGACAGAACGGCGCACATGAGAATGGAATTGGTGGCTCATTCCATTTAGGCCTTCCGAGCTGAAACTGGCATATAACCAAGGTGTTGTTAAGCTTTCACCTTCATCCAATGCCATCTCGCCCGGTAGATAAATCACTTCCGCTTGCACGTAACGGCGACCGTCTGCTTTTACATCAGCGCGTAATCTGTGGTTACCACTCCAAGCGAAGTGAACACCCCATACGTCTCCTGCCATTTCATTAAAGTTAGCCGTACCGACAACCATCGCTGGGTAATGTTCATGAGATGTTCGTCCGCGACGATTTTCTTGTTGGTAGCCCCCTTGCTGTAAGGGTTGACGCACCGTTTGAAATTCATGTACCCAGCGGCCATAGTACGTCATCAACTCATTAGCTCTTGCTGGTAATGGTAAAGTATTGGCGAGACGGCTCACCTGATAAAGACCGGCTTTAACGTTGGTCAAGGTGTGACGAGATTTCACAACATCATGTTTATCAAGGCATAACTCGGTTGTTAAACGTAAGCCTGCACGTATATCTTCACTCTCAATAAGTAAACTAGACGGTGTTTGTTGAATATCCGTAATAGAGAAAACAGGCGCCCAGTCCAATCCATCTCGATGCCCTTCTAATGCCGGACTGCTGAAAACACCACGCCCGAGCTCTGGGCTCAACGACATAGCGACATCATTATCAAGGCGACCGTAAGGAACTGGCCTTTGAAGAGAAACACGACAGTTCGCTAGATCGCCACGAACGGGAACTCCCCAATGCAGAATTTCGGCGAAATCACCAAGTTCAACGATCAGCTGCGAGTCTTTACCCGTAATTTCTACTAGGGATTTATTCGTCATTTTATTTAACCTTAACGCGTTTAATTACCCCGTATCATAATTATTAAGCTGAGAGTTTCTGTGATCAAACCCAAAATCATGAAAACGTTTCCATTAAATATTTCAAGATTAATAGATTCAAATAATACCTACTAATTCAAAGATTTATGCCAACCACCATCTCAACACATATGCTCCTGATCTCAAAAAATAGGAGTATTCCACATTAAACAAAGCGCTATAACGCTAAAATAAGCAGGAGTTTAACAACAATTAAACCCTTAAAATTCATTGTGTTATGGTGGCTTTGTAATTTGAAAATTGGCTCAAACACATTTCCTCTTGAACTCACCACACCACACTCGTATTCTTAACCTTTAGAGTACAACTATGAAGTGTCTCCCTGGGTCCTAACTTTTACATTCCAGCTTGACGGTACAGAACGCAATGCCTGTAGCCTAGCTTCGGCATTGAATTTGATACTTGCTTCCTTGTCTCACATGCCCAGTTGTCGTTGACTGGGCTGCTTTTCCCCTCAAAAATCACCACAAACCCAGGCTAGCTCTAGCCTCGCATCACGATTGCCTATTTTCGAACGTAACTGGCACTTCAGATCTAACGCACGACCATCTTCATCAACAACCCTAAAATAGAAAACGATTCCATTAAAAACTCACAGAAACCTCCATAAAACGCCCACTACAAGCTCAATAATCAGATCAAAATCACACAAAATCACCACAAATCCATCAATAGCGAAAAAATGCCAACCTCATCATGAAAACGTTTCCATTGTTTATTTACACTCTCGCTAGAGTTAGGACTCAAACATAAAAATATCCATAAATAAAAATAATGGAGACACTTCATGAAACAAAAAATGCTAGTTAAAGCATTGGGATTCACTCTGGCCCTTACCCCATTAATCAGCTCCGCTGCAGTGGAAAACGTAACGTATTTTGGTTATGCGAAATGGGGCAACATCTACACCGACAATGACCAACATAACGATGGAAAAGGAGAACGAAACGACGTTATTCGAGCAGGCCAAGGTTACGGTAACTATCGTTTAGGCAATGAACTGAACTGGTGGGAAGCCGGTGTTAAAGCGGATGTATGGCGCGACAATGACGCCTATTTTGATACCACTATCTATCTGGGTAGTGGAGATAGCTGGGGGGATGTCAGCACGATCCAACTTTGGTCGGCAGGTCATGGCCTTATCAACGGCCAACCTAACGCAAAAATTTGGGCAGGAGAACGTTTTTACCGTCGCCACGAAGTCCACATGATAGATGTAAAGTACTGGGACACATCCAGTACCGGTCTTGGTATTGAAGATTGGGATCTCGGCTTTGCTGATGCTCACTTAGCCTGGATGGCACCAAATTCTAGTGACGATGGGCGCAGCCTTCATAACATTGATGCTCGCTTGAGCGGCATTGAATTGAGTGACACAGCAGATCTTACTCTTGGTTTGAACTACGTGACGACGCAGAACTCAAGCTACGACGATAAAGACATTACTACTTCTGGCGCAATGCTCTCTGCTCTTTACCGTCAAGCTTGGAACTACGGTTCAAACACCTTGGCTTTCCAATACGGTACCGATGCCTTAGCTGGCGGGCTAATGAGTGCTGAAGGTGCTTCAAACCGAAAATACAGCACCGGTGTCGAACATGATGGCTACAGCTGGCGTTTATTTAACCATGGTGACTTAAACATCAGTGAAGACGTTCAAGTCATGTATTCCATCGCTTATCAAGACAACAACCTAGATAACAACGATGGTGAGAAGTGGTTCAGTGTCGGTGCTCGTCCTCAATATGCATGGACAGATTACATGTCGACAGCATTAGAGGTGGGTTACGAAACGGTAGAAGCTCAAAACGGCTCGGGCACTAACGACATGTACAAAGTGACTGTCGCTCAAATGTTCCAAGCTGGCAAAGGCGTATGGGCCCGCCCATCTATTCGTATCTTTGCAACTTACTCTGAATCAAATAACGAGTGGGATCGTGGTAATGAGGTTTACGGAACCGCAACAAGCATCAATGCTGAAACGGTTGATGAGATTACCTTTGGTTTCAACGTAGAAACTTGGTGGTAAACCACCACACCCGAGCGTCTGTTCAATCAACGAATCGACGCTCAACACTGGAATAGCAATTTAACGGGGAAGGCCGATGTTTTCCCCTTTACTAAGGTAGCAATCAGATGAAATTAAAATCATTGGTGATCATTGTCGCAGCACTCACCGTTAGCGCATGCAGCGGAATACCTGAAAAGGAATTCAATACTAATTTCAATAGCAGTACATGCTGCTTTCAACCAAGCGCGCTTCCAATGACGCAATTGTCTATTCCATTCCACCAACAAGTGATTATGGACGGTAATTTATCGACTCTTTCATCTTCATTGTTAACTGAAAATACAGAAACAGATAATCAACGTTTTCCGACCATCGCATACCAAGTCAGTGGCAAGACAGAGTCGCTGTCATTACTAATACGCTCATACATTAAAGACGATGCACTTTTCGCTCCTTCCATTTATGTCTTTGACAAACAATGGCGATTGCTTGGTCAATACACTACTAACGATTTCACTTACTACCCGACAGCCATGCAAGGGTTAGAAAGAATTGAAGCATCAATTGCCCTCGCACCTCAGCGAGACAACGCGAAATTTATTGTCATTAGCACCGATAATACCGCGTTGAATAGCACTATTGACCGGATTCACCCTGAAGAACTGTATTCAGAATCTCAGCAGATTATTGGCAATAAGCAACTGCCGCTGACTGCCACGTTGAGCAGCGTAGGTGTCATTGACGTAACGGCGAGTAAGTCAACAAACAGTACAGTTTTGACTCTATTGGCTGAGCTTGGCGTTTCATCCAACGATGAACTCAAAACCTTAGGTTCAAAGCAAGTTTCTCAACGTTCAACTCAAACAGTCGAAACCAATCAAAAGGCGCAATGGCTGAATATTCAAAAGGACATTGACCAAGCCCTAAACAACAACGACATCAAACAAGCCGCATTTATTGCTAATCAAGCGGCCGAACAGGGCATATCCGAAGCCAAAGATTATTTATTAAAACAGCTTGCTGAATAGCTCAATAAGCCAATAAGCCAATAAGCCAACAGAACAATACGCAAAACAAACGATCTGATACCAGTCATCATGGCTTAAAAGGCCGATGACTCAATAGAATTATTACCAACATTGAACACTTTAAGAGTAGGAATACCATGAAGGCATTTTCAAACATCATCCAAAGACGCGATTGGGAAAACCCACAGTCTGTGAATATCCACTGCCTTAATGCACACAGCCCATTATCAAGTTACCGCAACCTTGAACACGCTCGAAACGGCATTGAGTCACAACGTAAATCTCTTAATGGACAATGGAAGTTCAAATACTTTGATGCACCTGAACAAGTTGACGGTGAATTTATCGAAACAAGTTTCAATGACTCACATTGGGACAGCATTACCGTACCATCGAACTGGCAAATGCAAGGCTACGACAAGCCTATCTACGCCAACGTAAAATACCCATTTGAAGTGAACCCACCGTTTGTGCCGGCAGAAAATCCAACCGGTTGTTACCGCACTCAAATTACCCTAACTGAACAAGATTTAGAGAACACACAACGTATTATCTTTGATGGTGTAAATTCCGCTTTTCATCTTTGGTGTAATGGCAATTGGATTGGTTATAGCCAAGATAGCCGTTTACCTGCCGAGTTCGACTTAACTCAGTACCTAACTGTTGGCGACAATACGCTGTCTGTCATGGTGATACGTTGGTGTGATGGTAGCTATTTAGAAGACCAAGATATGTGGTGGCTAAGCGGTATTTTCCGTGATGTCACCTTGCTAGCTAAACCAAAGCAGTGTATTGAAGATGTGTTCGTTACGCCTGACTTAGACGCATGCTATCGCGATGGCTCACTGTCTATTATCACCAAAATTACTGCACCGGACACCTACCAAGTTCAGGTTCAATTGTTTGACGGTGAAAACGCGGTGACCGAGCCACATATCGATCGCCCTCATAATCGACGAATTGATGAGCGTGGCACCTACGATGATGTAGTATTCCAAACTCTTCATGTTCGAGAGCCGAAGAAATGGAGCGCAGAAGTTCCTAACCTCTACCGAATTGTCGTGTCATTGCTTGATGAACAAGGTAACCACCTAGAAAGTGAAGCTTATCAAGTTGGTTTCCGTAAAATCGAAATGACCGATGGTCAGCTAAAGCTAAACGGCAAACCGCTATTGATTCGCGGCGTCAACCGTCATGAGCATCACCCAGAGCTAGGGCATGTGATGACAGAAGAAGACATGATCCGCGATATCTGTCTAATGAAGCAGTACAACTTTAATGCTGTTCGCACGGCCCACTATCCTAACCACCCACGATGGTACGAGCTGTGTGATGAATACGGTTTATACGTGTGTGATGAAGCGAACATCGAGACCCATGGCATGCAGCCTATGAATCGCTTGTCTGCAGACCCACAATGGGCACACGCTTACATGAGTCGTTACATGCAAATGGTCATGCGTGATAAGAACCATGCTTCTATTATCATTTGGTCTTTAGGTAACGAATCCGGACACGGCAGCAGTCACAATGCGATGTATGCATGGTCAAAACAGTACGACCCTTCTCGCCCGGTACAATATGAAGGCGGAGGTTCAAATACCACAGCAACCGACATCATTGCGCCAATGTATGCACGCGTTAACAGTACAATCGAAGACGATGCCGTTCCAAAATGGTCTATCAAGAAATGGGTTTCTCTGCCTAACGAGCAACGCCCACTGATTCTTTGCGAATACGCCCACGCAATGGGCAACAGTTTGGGTAGCTTTAATGATTACTGGGACGCATTTCGAGAATACCCTCGCTTACAAGGCGGCTTCATCTGGGATTGGGTTGACCAAGGGTTAAGCCAGTGGGATGAAAACGGTGAACACTTCTGGGCCTACGGTGGAGACTTTGGCGACATCATTAACGACCGTCAGTTCTGTATCAACGGTTTGATCTTCCCAGATCGCAGCGTACATCCGACCTTGGAAGAGGCGAAATACTGTCAGAGAATGATCAATGTAATGTTAGTAGAGCAAACTGAAGATCAATGCCGCCTGACTGTAACCAATGAAAACCTGTTCCGAGCGACTGACAATGAAATCTTACACTGGCAATTACTCGAAAATGGCATCGTGATTCAATCAGGGCAACAAGTCTTATCCGTTGCTGAAGATAGTAAACAAGAGCTGGTAATTGACCTTGCTTTCACGCCAAAAGCACAAGCCGAATATCATCTCAACACCGATATTACCCTGACTCATTCAACCAAGTGGGCAGAAGAAGGCCATGTTTGTGCAACGGAGCAGTTTGCTTTACGTAACCATGCTGGCTTGCAATTCCCTAGCACTGCAAATGCTTTGGCTCCTCAGTTAAATCAGCAAGACAATAAAGTCGTCGTGTCTAGCCTAGATGAAACACATCACTGGCAATGGGACACACAGAGTGGATTGTTGACTCACTGGATCGTTGATGGGCAGCCGCAAGTTATCAAGGCACCTGTCGATAACTTCTATCGTGCGCCACTGGACAACGATATTGGTATCAGTGAAATAGACAATATCGATCCAAATGCATGGACTTGTCGCTGGGAGCTCGCAGGCATTAGTCAATGGGAACGTCAATGTACAAGCTGTATCGCGCAAGCACTCGCAGGTTCAGTACAAGTAACATCGGTATTCGCCTACCAATTTAATGGCCAAATCCAAGCGATTACACAGTGGCAATACACCTTAAATAACTTAGGTGAAATGAGTATCTCGGTTGATGTAACCCTAGCAGACCACTTACCGCCGATGCCACGCATTGGCCTTGAAATGGAGCTGCCGTTACCAATCGAAACCGCTAATGAAACACCGATTTCATGGCAAGGTTTAGGGCCATTTGAAAACTACCCTGACCGTTTAGCCGCTGCTCGATTTGGGTTACACAAGCAAACACTGGATCAGATGCACACGCCATATATCTTCCCAACCGATAGCGGTTTACGTTGCGGAACCAAAAACTTAAATGTGGGAAATATCGGGCTCGAAGGCGATTTCTCATTCAGTGTCAGTCAGTACAGCCAGCAACAGTTAACGGATGCGAAGCATACCAATGATCTGACTCGTGAAGAGAAAATCTATGTACGCGTTGATCACCAACATATGGGCGTTGGTGGTGATGATTCTTGGAGCCCAAGTGTTCACCAAGAGTTTCAACTCACCGACAATCAATATCGTTATCAGGTTACGCTAAAAAGCGCATCATAAGTAAATTGGGACCAAGCGACTCGCTCTGAAGCCACTTGGTCTCTCTATGATTTTTAGTCAGTTATGATTACCTTAATTCACACGCCAATGTGACTCAAAAGCCAAGCTCTTGACTAGAGCTTGGCTTTTTATTTTCAAACTAGTAAGTCACCCCAAAATAAACCATCAAACCTCGTCATATTTGGTGTTTAGCATTTGAATTGCCTAACTATCCGTTGTTAAATGTCCAACCATCAGCACACAGCATTATATTCAGAATAAGAGAGCGGAATGGCTACCATTAAAGATGTTGCGAAGGAAGCAGGCGTATCAATCGCGACCACCTCTCGAGTAATCAACAATGCCCCTCACACCAGTGAAACCGCAATTGCAGCGGTAAAAGCCGCTATGGAAAAACTCGGCTACCGTCCAAATGCCAACGCCCGTGCATTGGTTAGCAAGTCTTCAAACGCGATTGGTGTACTGGTTAATGATGTTTCTGCCCCGTTCTTCGGCTCGATGATCAAAGCCATTGATACCGTCGCAAGCGAGCAAGAAAAGCAGTTACTGATCGGTAGCGGCTATCATGACTCCACCAAAGAGCGTAATGCCATTAATCTACTAATTAACAGCCGCTGCGAATCACTCGTCGTTCATAGTAAAGGCATTAATGATGAAGAATTAGTCAAACTGGCAAATGAAGTACCCGGAATGGTGTTGATCAATCGTATTGTGCCTGATATCGAAAACCGCTGTATTGCACTCGATAATCGCCGAGGCTCTTACATTGCAACCGAACACTTGATTAAAAATGGCCACAAACACATCGGCTACATTTGCTCGAGTCACAATATTGAAGATGCTCATGACCGCTTAGGTGGCTACTTAGACGCGCTCAAAGAATACGGCATTGAATCGAACGATGAATACATCGAGTATGGCGAACCTGATGAGCTCGGCGGCGAGCAAGCCATGGTTAACTTGATGGCAAAAAACACAGATATAACTGCCATTGCAACGTATAACGACTACATGGCAGCAGGCTGTTTGGCGTTATTACAAGAAAATGGCGTTCGTATTCCAGAAGATATGTCAGTTATTGGGTTTGATGACGGCCACATTGCTCGCTTCATCTACCCTCGGTTGACCACCATTCGTTACCCAATCCAAGTCATGGCGAATCAAGCAGTTAAGCTATCTCTGCAACTCGCAAGTGACGAGTCAAAAGAGCACCCGGAACATAAGCTATTTATGCCAATTTTGGTGCGCAGAGCCTCTGTGCGAAATATTAATTAAGTAAACTTAGGTTCATAAAGACTAAGTAATTTCGTTCCTCGATACTTTTTACAACAAAGAAAATAGGATTGATCAGATGAGTTATCATTGGGTTAATCTTATTTTTCATTCCCAGCAAATACCCACCTATACTTAACCTGATCCATCTTAATCAAACGGTTACCCGTTGATTTTTTCACCAAGTGTCTAAATCCCTAGTGATCCTTGGTTGTTATTAGGTGAGCAAAGCAGGATAATATCGGGATCGGAATCTCAAGAATTAATCCATTATGACCGAATACCTTTTGTTGTTGGTTGGCACAGTGCTGGTCAATAACTTTGTGCTAGTGAAGTTTTTAGGGCTATGTCCATTTATGGGAGTCTCCAAGAAACTGGAGACTGCGATTGGCATGGGCCTCGCGACGACTTTCGTTCTGACGTTAGCGTCGGTATCTGCATACCTAGTAGAAACCTACATCCTTACCCCTCTGGGTATTGAATACCTGCGTACCATGAGCTTTATCTTGGTTATCGCGGTGGTTGTTCAATTTACGGAAATGGTCGTTCACAAAACCAGCCCGACTCTATATCGCCTGTTGGGTATCTTCCTGCCTCTTATCACCACCAACTGCGCGGTGTTAGGTGTGGCACTTTTGAACATCAATGAAAACCACAACTTCATTCAGTCGATCATCTATGGTTTCGGCGCGGCTGTTGGTTTCTCTCTTGTTCTGATCCTATTTGCTGCGATGCGTGAGCGTATTGCGGTTGCTGATGTGCCAATGCCATTCAAAGGCGCATCGATTGCGATGATCACAGCAGGCCTAATGTCTCTGGCATTTATGGGCTTTACTGGGTTGGTGAAGTAAGAATGAGTACCATCTTAATTGCAATCATTGCACTCGCCGTTTTAGCCGCTGTTTTTGGCGCTATCTTAGGCTTTGCTTCTATTCGCTTTAAAGTAGAAGCCGATCCGATCGTTGATCAAATCGACTCTATATTGCCGCAAACTCAATGTGGCCAGTGTGGTTACCCTGGTTGTCGCCCATACGCAGAGGCGATCGCTAACGGAGACAAGATCAACAAGTGTCCTCCTGGCGGCCAAGCAACCATTGAGAAGCTAGCAGATTTAATGGGCGTAGAAGTTGAAGACTCCGCTCATGACTTAGATAACAAAGTAAAAACCGTTGCCTTCATTCATGAAGATATGTGTATTGGCTGCACCAAATGCATTCAAGCCTGCCCTGTCGACGCCATTGTTGGTGGCACCAAGGCACTTCACACAGTAATCAAAGATGAATGTACAGGTTGTGATCTATGTGTCGCACCGTGCCCTACTGACTGTATCGAAATGATTCCAGTGGCAACAACGACTGAAAATTGGAAATGGCAGATGAACATCATTCCTGTTACTGATATCACTAACCAAGCGACTGATGCGACCGCGTCAGAGCCTAAGGCGTAAGGTTAGTATGATCTCTTTAATTGAACAAATTCGCACGGGCTCTATTTGGAACTTCCCGGGCGGTGTGCACCCTGCTGAGAACAAGAAACAGTCGAATACTACTGATATCGTGCATGCAAGGCTCCCAGAAGAAATCGTTCTTCCAGTGAAACAGCACATCGGTAAGCCTGGTAACTTGTTGGTTGCTGTCGGTGATGCCGTACTCAAAGGTCAACAACTGACGGCCTTAGAGACAGGTTTTACTTTGCCAGTACATGCACCAACATCGGGTGTGATTACCGCTATCGAACCACGAACCACCGCTCACCCTTCAGGCTTGAGCGACGTGTGCGTGGTTATTAAACCTGATGGCCTCGACGCTTGGGTTGCAAAACACCCGGTTGAAGACTTTTCTACAAAGACATCCGATGAACTGCTTGACGTAATTCGCCAGGCTGGTATCTCAGGTATGGGGGGCGCAGGCTTCCCCACCGCTAAAAAGCTTCAATCAGGCTTAGGTCGTACCGACATTTTAATCGTCAACGCTGCTGAGTGTGAACCTTACATCACCTCAGATGACAAGTTACTTCAAGAACATGCCGACGAAGTATTAAAAGGCATCGAAGTGGTTGAACACATTCTTCAACCAAAGCTGACGGTTATCGGCATTGAAGACAACAAACCAGACGCGATAAAAGCACTTGAGATTGCAGCAAAAGACAAAGACATCGTCATTCGCGTTATCCCAACCAAATACCCTTCTGGTGGTGAAAAACAGCTCATCAAGATCCTCACCAACAAAGAAGTGCCTGCAGGCGGTATCCCTGCTGATATTGGTGTTTTGGTTCAGAATGTCGGCTCTCTCTACTCGATAAAGAGAGCAGTAATCGACGGTGAACCTGTGGTTAACCGCGTGGTGACTTTAACCGGTAAAACCTTCAAGCAACCTCGTAACGTTTGGGCGCTATTAGGCACACCAGTACATGAGTTACTTGAAGAGTTTGGCTACAAAGCCGATAAAAAACTGCCGCGTTTAATTTTGGGCGGCCCGATGATGGGCTTTACCTTGCCACATGCCAATGTGCCAATTACCAAAACGTCGAACTGTATTTTAGCGCCAACGCGCCGTGAGATTTCACCAAGCACTTACGAGATGGAATGTATTCGATGCAGTGCATGTGCCGAAGCCTGCCCCGCATCACTTCTTCCTCAACAACTGCAATGGCATGCAAAAGCCAACGAGTTAGATAAGTGTGAAGAGCTAAATATTAAAGACTGTATTGAATGTGGTGCTTGTGCGTTTGTCTGCCCAAGTGAAATCCCGCTCGTTCAGTACTATCGCCAAGCGAAAGCCGCAATCAAAACAAGAAAAGACGAAGCGACGGCCGCAGAACGCGCCAAGATTCGTTTCGAAGAGAAAAACGCTCGTATGGAGCGTGACAAAGCAGAACGTGAAAACCGCTTCAAAAAAGCCGCGGACAATCGTCGTAAAGACATGAAATCAGCCGACGGTGACGATGCAATTGCAGCGGCGATTGCTCGTGTTAAAGCACAAAAAGCGACAGCAGACCAAGACACAGCTGCAGAGCCAACCGTAAAACCTGCAGTTGCTGCTGCCATTGCTCGCGCTAAGGCCAAACAAGCTGCTGCTCAGAAAGAAAGTAATTCTGAACCTGATAACTCTGAAATGTCGAAACTACGTGAAGAACGTAAGAGACAAGCACGAGAACGTAAAGCACAACAAGCAGCTACTGATAATCCGACAGAAAGCTCTGGTGATGGCAAGAAAGACGCTGTCGCTGCAGCTATCGCACGCGCTAAAGCGAAGAAAGCTCAACAAGCGGAATCAACCTCTGATGCTCCAGTTGAAAATACTGGTGATGCTAAGAAAGATGCCGTTGCTGCTGCAATCGCACGAGCTAAAGCTAAAGCTAAGAAGGCTCAGCAAGCTGAAGCCGTTACTCAAACAGAGAGTGAAGCTCCAACTGAAAGTACTGGCGACGCTAAGAAAGATGCAGTTGCTGCGGCCATTGCTCGGGCTAAAGCAAAGAAAGCTCAACAAGCTGAAGCCGTTACTCAAACAGAGAGTGAAGCTCCGGCTGAAAAATCTGGCGACGCTAAGAAAGATGCCGTTGCTGCGGCCATTGCTCGTGCTAAAGCCAAGAAAGCTCAGCAAGCTGAAGCCGTTACTCAAACAGAGAGTGAAGCTCCAACTGAAAGTACTGGCGACGCTAAGAAAGATGCAGTTGCTGCGGCCATTGCTCGTGCTAAAGCAAAGAAAGCTCAACAAGCTGAAGCCGTTACTCAAACAAAGAGTGAAGCTCCAGCTGAAAAATCTGGCGACGCTAAGAAAGATGCAATTGCTGCGGCCATTGCTCGCGCTAAAGCGAAGAAAGCACAGCAAGCTGAAGTCGTTACTCAAACAGAGAGTGAAGCTCCAGCTGAAAAATCTGGCGATGCCAAGAAAGACGCAGTCGCTGCGGCCATTGCTCGCGCTAAAGCGAAAAAAGCACAACAAGCTAAAGCCGTTACTCAAACAAATAATGAAGCTCCGGTTGAAAAATCAGGCGACGCCAAGAAAGATGCAGTTGCTGCGGCCATTGCTCGCGCTAAAGCGAAAAAAGCACAGCAATCTGAAGCCGTTACTCAAACAAATAATGAAGCTCCGATTGAAAAATCAGGCGATGCTAAGAAAGATGCCGTTGCTGCGGCCATTGCTCGTGCTAAAGCCAAGAAAGCTCAACAAGCTGAAGCCGTTACTCAAACAGAGAGTGAAGCTCCAACTGAAAGTACTGGCGATGCCAAGAAAGATGCTGTTGCTGCCGCAATAGCTCGCGCTAAAGCAAGAAAGGCACAACAAGCGAAACAGGAAGAATCAGCAGAAACACCTGAATCTGTGGTTGAACCTGTAGTTGAATTAAAGGCTGAAACTCAACAAGAACCAGTCGATCCTAAAAAAGCAGCAGTTGCTGCCGCAATTGCTCGTGCTAAAGCAAGAAAAGCGCAGCAAGAGCAAGATAAAAAGAATAATGAGGAGAAAGAGTAGTGGCCTTCTTTATCGCCAGCTCACCGCACGCACACAGTCGTAGAAGCACCCCAGATCTCATGAAATGGGTCGCTATTTGTGCATTGCCAGGTCTACTAGCTCAAACCTACTTCTTCGGGTGGGGTACGCTCATCCAGTTAGTATTTGCTATTGCACTTGCCGTTATCTTTGAAGCCGCTGTAATGCTGCTAAGAAAACGTCCACCAGTGATGGCATTGCGTGATTACAGTGCGGTTGTGACCGCTTGGCTACTCAGTGTCGCGATTCCCCCACACTCTCCGTGGTGGATTCTAGTCATAGGTATGTTCTTCGCTATCATCATCGCAAAACACCTTTATGGCGGCCTTGGGCAAAACCCATTTAATCCCGCGATGGTGGCTTACGTTGTTTTGCTGATCTCATTCCCAGTTCAGATGACCAGTTGGAATGCGCCGACCAGCTTAACCGCCGAAGCAACGAGCTTTGTTGACTCATTTTTGATGATCTTTACCGGTTTCAACAATGAAGGTTTGTCTCTGCAGCAAGCGCGTCTTGGTATTGATGGCACCACCATGGCGACACCACTTGATGCATTCAAAACCGCATTAACGGCAGGCAACACCGCTTCCGAAGCTCTGTCTCAGCCACAATTCAGCTGGTTAGCTGGCGTGGGTTGGGAATGGGTTAACCTTGCCTACCTAGTCGGCGGCTTGGTGCTCATCAAGCAACGCGTGATTCAGTGGCATATTCCTGTCGCTTTTATTGCTAGCCTTGCGCTGTTTAGCTTAGTGTTCTTAGTGCTGACGCCTGGTGAAACCGCTTCTCCAACGATTCATTTATTGTCTGGCGCAACCATGCTTGGTGCATTCTTCATTGCAACCGACCCGGTTTCAGCCTCGACGACAGTGAAAGGTCGCTTGGTATTTGGTGCCCTGATTGGCGGGTTAGTCTTTATTATCCGCAGTTGGGGTGGCTTCCCTGATGGCGTAGCGTTTGCTGTATTGTTAGCCAACATGTGTGTTCCACTGATTGACTACTACACCAAACCTCGTACATACGGCCATTAAGGAGCGGATACCATGCTAAATGCAATTAAGAAAAACGGCCTTGTACTCGCGATTTTTGCGTGTGCTTCTACAGGTTTGGTCGCGGTAACTCACTACCTAACCAAAGATCAGATTAAACAGCAAGAACAGGCTCAGTTACTGTCCGTGCTTAACCAAGTGATCCCGCACGATCTGCACGATAATGAACTGTTTTCAGCCTGTACTCTGGTTCAAGCCGAAGAGCTAGGCACTGAACAAGCGATGCCAGCTTACATTGCTAAACTCAATGGTGAGCCAAGCGCGATTGCGATCGAAGCGATTGCACCCGATGGCTACAACGGCGCGATTAAGGTCATTGTTGGGATGAAGATTGACGGTACGATTTTAGGTACTCGCGTTCTTTCCCACCAAGAAACTCCGGGATTGGGTGATAAGATTGATCTTCGTGTTAGTGATTGGATTCTCTCATTTGCCGGTAAGCAAGTGACGGATTCTAATCTTGATAGTTGGAAGGTTCGTAAAGATGGTGGTGACTTTGACCAGTTCACTGGCGCAACCATTACGCCAAGAGCTGTCGTTAAGTCAGTGAAGCAAGCGGTGCAGTACGTTAATCAAAACAACCAAGCATTGCTTGCTCAACCTCTAAATTGTGGTGGTGAATAATGAGTGACCATAAAACACTAATCAAAAATGGCATGTGGGCCAACAACCCTGCCCTAGTGCAACTCCTTGGCTTATGTCCGCTGTTGGCTGTCTCTTCAACTGTGACTAACGCTCTTGGATTAGGTATCGCTACCTTGCTTGTATTAGTCGGCTCGAACGTGTCTGTTTCTCTGGTTCGAAACCATGTGCCAAAAGAAGTGCGTATTCCAGTGTTCGTGATGATCATTGCGTCATTGGTAACCTGTGTTCAACTTTTGATGAACGCCTACGCGTATGGCCTTTACCTCTCTTTAGGTATCTTCATCCCATTGATCGTAACCAACTGTATCATCATTGGCCGAGCTGAAGCCTTCGCGTCTAAAAACGAAGTGCTACCTGCTGCTCAAGATGGTTTCTGGATGGGCCTTGGCATGACGTCTGTACTGGTTGTATTAGGTGCGATGCGTGAGGTTATTGGTAACGGCACCCTATTTGATGGCGCAGACCTGCTCCTTGGTGATTGGGCTTCGGTACTACGAATCCAGATATTCCAATTTGATAACAGCTTTTTGTTAGCTCTGCTTCCACCAGGTGCCTTTATTGGTGTTGGTTTCTTGATTGCTTTGAAAAACATCATCGACAACCAAGCCAAATCTAGACAGCCAAAACAAGAAAAACCAGCCATTGAACGCGCTCGCGTTACCAATGCCTGATAAGTTACAGTAGCTTAAGCCCTGCTGAGTAGCTCAACCGCTCAGCAGGTAAATAGATTGACCAAGTACACATAATCATGACGCTCATAAGAGCGCGTAACCGATGATAAAGCCTGAACCATTGCGGAACTTGTTATTTTAAAACGAGTAAGTTTGAAAGAACTTCGCCGGAACTCAAGCCCTAACTATTTGAAAGTAATGTCGCTATGAACAATGTAAAACGAGTAGAAATACTTGAGCGTTTAAGAGAAAACAATCCAAAGCCAGAAACTGAGCTTAACTGGAACAGTCCTTTCGAGTTGCTGATCGCGGTACTTTTATCAGCACAAGCAACCGATGTCAGCGTCAACAAAGCCACTGATAAGCTTTATCCAGTTGCTAATACGCCACAGGCTATTTTCGACCTAGGTGTCGATGGCCTAAAAGAGTACATCAAGACCATAGGTCTGTTTAATTCGAAAGCAGAAAACACCATCAAAACGTGTCGTATGCTGCTTGACCTACATAATGGTGAAGTACCGGAAGATCGCGCTGCATTAGAAGCCCTTCCAGGCGTTGGTCGCAAAACAGCAAACGTAGTGTTAAATACCGCATTCGGTTGGCCAACGATTGCCGTTGATACTCACATCTATCGTGTATCAAACCGCACCAAGTTAGCGATGGGAAAAACGGTCGACGATGTTGAAGCTAAGCTGCTCAAAGTCATTCCCAAAGAATTCAAATTAGATGTCCACCATTGGCTCATTCTTCATGGACGTTACACCTGTGTCGCGCGTAAACCACGCTGTGGCAGCTGTATCATTGAAGACTTGTGTGAGTTCAAAGAGAAGACGGACGTCTAGGCTCATAAGCTGTTAGCCCTAAGCGAAAGAAGCTAACTTGCCTATTGGCTAAAAAGCGCCGCATTTTTCTAGCGGCATAAAACAGAATTACAAAAACGTATACATAGTTAAAGCTAGGAGCAAATCATGTCAAACGGTCGTATTTTACACACCATGCTACGCGTTGGTGATCTAGACAAGTCTATCGAGTTCTACACCAATGTAATGGGCATGCAGCTATTACGTAAGAACGAAAACAAAGAGTACGAATACACGCTGGCTTTCGTTGGCTTTGGTGACGAATCTCAAGGTGCTGTGATTGAGCTGACGTACAACTGGGGTACGACTGAATATGACCTTGGCTCAGCTTTTGGTCACGTTGCTATCGGTGTTGATGACATCTACACAACGTGTGACGCGATTAAAGCAGCAGGCGGTAATGTGACACGTGAAGCGGGCCCTGTAAAAGGCGGCTCTACTCACATCGCATTCGTTAAAGATCCTGACGGCTACATGATTGAACTTATTCAGAACAAACAAGCAAGTGCTGGTCTAGAAGGTTAATTCCTAACAAACCGCTATGAAGCTTGGCTTTGAAAGTAACGCCAAGACTAATCCAAAAAGAAGCGAGCACTATGCTCGCTTCTTTTTTATGTTTCCACTCATGAACAATACCCTTCACCAATTATTATTAACAATCTCACCAATGAAACTTTACATGATAATGATTATCATTTAAATTAACCACCTATTGATTAGTGAGGTAATACAATGATTAGCGAATGGGAAAAACACACGTTACTTGCCGATACTGCATTGCAGCTCGACGATCCTGTACGAAGTATTCTTCACTATCAGCAAGCATTAAACTTAAGCGAAGAAATTACTGAACGCACTGATATTCAGGCTGATGAGCGTTTGCTGATTTCGGTTATCTCTTGCCACAACCTTGCTCAATTCTGGCGATGGGCTGGAGATACTGACTACGAACTCAAGTACCTTCAACTTGCTTCGGAAAAAGTACTGACCCTGATTCCGCAGTGTCCGAATACACAATGCTCCAGCTTTATCGATTCTATTGGTTGCTGTAAGAAAGCCCTTATCGATTTCATGAAACGCCATCCCAACCCTAAAATTGCCTCTATGGTTGAAAAAATCGATACCGCGACCAACTGTGAAATGATCGCTCGTTTCCGCTTGAACTAAACAAGTTACGTTGAGACAACGACTTCAAAGTTAAAATACAAAAAAGCCCGTCATTTCGCCGGGCTTCTTGATTGGATCTTTAGATTTTATTCAAGCTAGACCTGCGTTCTACCCAATGAGATAACAACGCGGCGGTTTTGATCTTTACCAATTGGTGAATTGTTGTCGGCAATTGGACGACGCTTACCATAACCTTGCACTTGAATACGGTCTTCCGGTAAACCGAGTGACTTAAAGTACTCTCTTAACGATTCCGCTCTTCGCTCTGAAAGATTCTGGCTAATGCCTTTGCTGTCAGCAGAATCGGTATATGTAGCCACCAGCACCAGATCAATGTCTTGGTTATAACGAACATAATCAGCTATCTGGCTTAACCTTTTACGTGATGATTTGTTCAACTGATCGCTGTTACGGTCATAGTGCAAAATCGTGAAAGAGATATCTTCAAAGCTGTATGGCAGTAGGTTAGCAATACAGTCACTGAACACATTGTACTTTTCTTGGAACAACACCGACGATAACGACACTTCGATACGCTGATCTCGGCTCTGCCACTCTTGATAACTGAATGTCGGGTAGCGTCCTTTCTCTAGCTCACTCAAGATTCCCCACGCCGTTTGACCACCAACGTAGCCATCAAACTGTTGGAAGAACTTAATGGTTGTCATGCGATCAGCACTTTCACCCGGACGCCAAGGTGGCGGCATCGAAATCAAGCTGACATTACGCGTCGCACCCATTGGGCGGCGCATTTTAAGCTCAAAGTCCAAAATGATTTTTTTACTCGCGCGAGATGAGAACTCAGCATCACCAAAATTTGGAATCGGGTGAACCAAGCGACATTCTAGTGGCGTGTTAGCCACCATCTCCCACGTCGATTGTTGAGGAGATGCTCCATAACGCTTTTCTTGTGCCATGACCGATGACGACATAAGTAGCGAAAATAGCATTGAACCTGTTATGAGTTGTTTCTTCATAAAGTGGAGTATCTCTTAAGCAATTCGTTTAACAATGCAGCCAATTGCCGCATTTTTCTCTCGCGTTTAAATATGCAATTATCAAGCCGAGATGGTGCGGCTAATTTATGATTTATTGACCTTTCCTAGTTTTTATCACCGCTATTATCTGCAATAATGCAGCCTTAATCACACTTATTTGGGCTAACATGACTGTAGAAAACGAAGCTCTGACCCTAAAAAAACGCTTTCGTGGCTATTTTCCAGTGGTCATCGACGTGGAAACCGCAGGGTTTAACGCTGAAACCGATGCATTATTAGAGATCTGTGCCATTACATTAAAAATGGATGAAAACGGAGATCTGCACCCAGCATCAACGCTTCATTTTCACATTGAGCCTTTTGAAGGCGCAAATATAGAGCAGGCAGCATTAGACTTTAACGGAATTAAAGACCCATTTAGCCCATTACGTGGTGCTGTGTCGGAACAAGAAGCCCTTAAAGAAATCTACAAGCTAGTGAGAAAAGAACAAAAAGCTTCAGATTGCAGTCGCGCAATCATGGTCGCTCACAATGCTACGTTCGATTTAAACTTCGTTAATGCAGCAAGTGAGCGTTGTAAGCTTAAACGCGTCCCTTTCCATCCATTTGCAACTTTTGACACTGCAGCTCTTAGTGGTCTTGCCTACGGTCAAACCGTTTTGGCTAAAGCTTGCCGCACTGCGGGGATGGAATTTGACAACAAAGAAGCACACTCTGCTTTGTATGATACGCAAAAAACCACAGAGTTATTTTGCGGCATCGTAAACAAATGGAAAGCCCTTGGTGGTTGGCCTCTTGTTGACGAAGAATAAAAAATAGAGTCGGTAAACGTTCACTCGTATTGCCTTCATAAAAACACAACATCCCGAGAATAATATGAATCCTGTTGTAATTTCAGTTTGCATCATGCTTGTTTTAGCTTTGATGCGCGTAAACGTTGTCGTGGCTCTCACGTTCAGCGCAATTATCGGTGGCGTAGCCTCTGGTATGAGTGTGAACGATGCTGTAGCAGCTTTCGAAAGTGGATTAGGTGGCGGTGCAACTATCGCACTTAGCTACGCAATGCTTGGTACCTTTGCTGTTGCTATCTCTCGTTCTGGCATCACAGATCTCCTAGCTCAAAGCGTGATTAAACGTATTCACGGCAAAGAGAACAGTGCGGCATCTAATGGTCTAAAATATGGCATCCTAGCGTCTTTGATCCTAGTGACCATGTCTTCGCAAAATGTAATCCCTGTACATATCGCCTTTATCCCAATCTTAATCCCACCTCTATTAGGCGTATTCGCAAAAATGAACCTAGACCGTCGTCTGGTTGCGTGTGTACTTACTTTTGGTCTGATTACTCCGTACATGGTGTTACCGATCGGTTTTGGTGGCATCTTCCTAAACAACATCCTGCTTAAAAACCTTCACGACAACGGTCTTGAAAACGTAGTAGCAAGCCAAGTACCAATGGCAATGTTGTTACCAGCTGCAGGCATGATCTTCGGCCTTCTTACGGCTGTATTCTTTACTTACCGTAAGCCTCGTCAATATAAAGAAACGTCTCATACTGTTGTTTCAACAGAAGTGAAAGAGATCAACAAGAAGCACATCCTAGTGGCTGGTGTTGGTATTGTTGCAGCACTTACGGTTCAACTATCGACGGGCTCGATGATCATCGGTGCACTCGCTGGCTTCATGGTATTTACCTTCGGTGGTGTGATTGCTTGGAAAGAGACACACGATGTCTTCACTAAGGGCGTTCACATGATGGCAATGATCGGCTTCATCATGATTGCAGCGGCAGGTTTTGCAGCAGTAATGAAGCAAACGGGTGGCGTTGAGTCTCTAGTTGAAGCACTTTCAACAAGCATCGGCGACAATAAACCTCTAGCGGCTCTGCTTATGCTAATCGTTGGTCTGTTGGTAACAATGGGTATTGGTTCTTCGTTCTCGACGATTCCAATCCTTGCGACTATCTACGTTCCACTAGCGGCAGCATTTGGTTTCTCACCAATGGCGACTATCGCACTAGTAGGTACAGCAGCAGCGTTAGGTGACGCGGGGTCTCCTGCTTCTGACTCAACATTAGGTCCAACATCGGGTCTTAATGCTGATGGTCAACACGAGCACGTATGGGAAACCGTAGTACCAACGTTCCTACACTACAACATCCCACTGATCGTATTCGGTTGGATCGCAGCTATGGTTCTGTAATTAGGTTCTTTAGCTAAGAAAGACATTATAAAGACCGCCTCGTGCGGTCTTTTTTTTCCTAGAATTCACTCCCCCCTTTCTTACCCTCTCAAATGAATCAGTTACATCAGACAAAAGAAAAGGCTTACTCTTATGAGTAAGCCTTAGACATAATTTGCGCTAATACAGACAGATCTTGCTGAATTATGCAGCGGGAGCGTTATTCACAAGTACTTCGCGAATAGACTTAAGCGTCGCTTCCGTTGAATGGTAATCCAATTCCACTGCCGTAAAAATACCATTTACTTCAAGCATTAACGTCGGGTAAGAATGCACACCGATCGCTTCTTTAAAGCCTAACTGGTCATCTAATTCGCTTTCCAATAACTTACTAGAAAGATCATTTTCAAACTGTTGTACATTCATCCCTAGCTCTTCAGCTAACTGCAAATGCGTTTCTTGGCTGTGTGGCAACATCGCACGAAGGTAGTAAGCGTGTTGGATCGCTTCAAGCATTGCTTCGTAGTGATCTTGAAAACCAGCAGCGATTACGGCGCGACATGCAGGGTAAGTGCTGCGAACAGGTTGACACTCTGTCCAGAATTCGTGGTTGAACTCAGTGCCCAACTTCGCTTCGATCTGCTTCCAGATAGCTTGCAGCTTGCCCTTCATATCTTCTGACATTGGCTCATCAGAATCAGGAGCCAAACCGCCAACTACGTAATTAAACTCAATACTCGCAGGTAGCTGCTGTTTTAAAAGTTCTAATGTTGGCTTATAGCCCCAGCACCAACTGCACATTGGGTCATGCACATAATGAAGTCTTACATCCATTATTCATTCCTTATCGAGTCTTTCGAACTATTCAAACAAAAAAGGAGCCTCATTAAGGGCCCCTTCCATTCAATATTTAAGCGCAAAGGCTTAAAGCTTACTCAGCGTCGTCGCCAGCTACTTTAGCAGCCGCTTCTTTAACGATTGGCTGAAGTTCGCCTTTTTGGAACATCTCAAGAATGATGTCACAACCACCGATCAGCTCACCGTCAACCCAAAGTTGTGGGAACGTTGGCCATTGTGCGTAAGCTGGAAGCTCTGCACGAATGTCAGGGTTTTGTAGGATATCTACGTAAGCAAATTTTTCGCCACACGCCATTAGTGCTTGAGATGCTTGAGAAGAAAAACCACAGCTTGGCAGCTTAGGAGAACCTTTCATGTAAAGTAGAATGGTGTTTTCTTCAATTTGCTGTTTGATTTTATCGATAGTTTCCATTGCTTCCTCGTTAATGGATTACGGCTTTTATTGCCTTTATTCTACCCCAAACTAAAAGAATAAAAACCATATAAAAAAAGAGGTTAACAAGCTAAGCTAACAATTCACACAAAAGTGATGAATTAAGCTTTTAATAAAGTAAAAACTTGCTAAACTATATCGCAAGTCAGCAAATTGACCACGGTTGGCTGTAAAGCGAACCGTGAATAATAATATCACTGGAAGCAATCGAAAGAGTTAACTCTTTCATATCAATGGAGAATTGAGCAATGGCATTTGAACTACCGGCTCTTCCTTACGCGAAAGACGCGCTAGAACCACACATCTCAGCAGAAACGCTAGATTTCCACCACGGTAAGCATCACAACACTTACGTTGTTAAGCTAAACGGTCTTATCCCAGGTACTGAGTTTGAAGGCAAAACACTAGAAGAAATCGTTAAGACTTCTACTGGTGGTGTTTTCAATAACGCTGCTCAAATCTGGAACCACACGTTCTACTGGCACTGTCTTGCTCCTAAAGCAGGCGGCGAACCAACTGGCGCTGTTGCAGAAGCTATCAACGCTGCATTCGGTTCTTTCGAAGAATTCAAAGCGAAATTCACTGATTCAGCAATCAACAACTTCGGTTCTTCTTGGACTTGGTTAGTTAAGAAAGCTGACGGTTCTCTAGACATCGTTAACACTTCTAACGCTGCTACTCCTCTAACAGAAGAAGGTGTTACTCCACTTCTAACTGTTGACCTATGGGAACACGCTTACTACATCGATTTCCGCAATGTTCGCCCTGACTACATGGCTGCATTCTGGAACCTAGTAAACTGGTCTTTCGTAGAAGAGAACCTAGCTAAGTAATTATTACTTACGCTGCGCTATTTATAGCGAGTTATCTATTGAAAGCTCATGCCTCGGCGTGAGCTTTTTGTATCTATCGTATTCCACAAAATCTAGACCTTTCTTAGCCTATTAACCAGTTAGCCTATTAACCAGTTAGCCAGTTAGCCAGTTAGCCAAGAGAACTTACTTCTCGACCAACTCCTAGCACTCTTCCCCGCCCTGCATAAATTCTCTATTTGCCTGTAATTAAACACTAAAGTTTGCCGACTCCATGCCGTTAAAGGTGTATCCAATGAGAGGCAGCATGCAAATACATACTTTAGACAAAGCAGGAATCATCAACGAACTGAAATTCGGCATCGGGATCAGCCAAGCGGTTGAGCAAGGTCGCCGTGCAGATTTCGCGTTGCTGTTATCTATGTTTTCTAATGACGTTCGTGATTGCACGCCGATTGACACCATTGAAGTCACAGAGACAACTGAAGATCGCCTGCGTAAACACTTCGGCGTTGCAGAACCGCAGCAGCTGCGTTCAAACCAATCTTCGTATGAGATTTCAGCTCAGCAATCTAATCATTTTCATCAAGCTAGCCTTGCCAGTGCAAAACTCAGCCATTACTTGAAACCTGAAGCACTTGCATTCATGCCTGAAGATACAGCTGATTTACCCGAAGAGGTTTACCAAAACCTTTCAGGTCATGATCGACGTAAATTGGCAAACAAGCAGTTACCTGATTTGCCACTTGCTACGCTCTACAATGAACTATCAACTGCCCAGCGTCAGTATCAAATACAAGCTCAAGTATAGCTGTCATCTACCTTTCCTCGTTTTCCCCTATATTCTTAATTAGAGCACGCCTCTTAAGTATTCACATGAGTAATATGAACCACCAGCCTTGGGTGAACATGAATTACGAGTTGCTGATTACTATTTGAAGTTACTGCGAAATGTGAGCTGCCACTAAGTTCATAAAAACTTATCAATTAGCACGCCTTAGTTTGAACCTCTTCACACCCATTGTATGAAATTTAACCCATCCTTATCCTTCATGGACGATTTATTTAGGTGTTGGGATGGAAATAAAAAGCTCAATCATATTGGTGACATCTGCAGGTTCGCGCCTCGGAGGGACAATTGCGAACCACTTTGTTAACCTTGGAGCCACCGTCATCCTCTGTGATAAAGACACGGAAGCACTTCAAGCGACCTATTTACAATGTGCCCGTTTTTCTGACTCGGTTTACCATTACACGCTCAAAAGTAATGACAACCAATCGATTCTCAGCGTGTTTGATTTTATTCAAACCACCTTCAACACTACGCCCGATGTATTGGTCAATAATTGGATAAGCTCCCCTATGCCAAGCCTAATTGGCGATCAGCCTGTCAGTAGCTTTATCAATGATCTTTCTTCTATGGCTACGACTCTTTTCGCATTTGGGCAAATTAGTGCCGAGAGATTACGAGAGGAGGATAAAGAAGGCGTTATTGTGAATGTGATATCTCATGATGACTTTCATGATGTATCCGGCCTAGAGAGCGCAAACTCAATGATAACCGGCTTTACCCATAGCTGGGCAAAAGAACTGACTCCATTTGGTATTCGAGTTGGCGGTGTTGTCCCTGCTGTCCATAACTCCGATGGCAAACTCAACCGATGCCACTGGGCGCAGCTGCAAGATGAACTGACCAGAACAACGGAATACATCGTATCTAATGATTACTTTAGTGGACGAGTGGTGGCAGCCGAAGTTTAGTCTCTCCCCTATTCAAAGCCCGCACAAAAGCTTGGAGCCGATTGAAGGTCGAGCTTGCCCAATGCCAAAACGCTAAAACGCTAAAACGCTAAAACGCTAAAACGCTAATAGAACAATAGCTTTTCACTCAGAACAACTAGACATACGAAACAAACATAAAAAAAGCCCCAGTCTTTCGACTGGGGCTTTAAACTTTTCCCGATAGATAAGGTTCGTGCTAGCGAAAACTTATCTCAAAACTGAATCTTACTTATGCTTCAGCTTTTTCTTTCTTAGCTTTTGGTGCTTTCGCGTCAGCTGGCTTTTGGTCAGCTTTCTTAAGAATCACTGTAGTGCCTTCGAAAGTTTCACCTTCAACGTAAGGAGTACCGAAGTAAGACGTTGTTAGTACTTCTTTTAGCTCAGTGATTAGTGGGTAACGTGGGTTAGCACCTGTACACTGGTCATCGAACGCTTCAACAGCTAGCTCGTCTAGTTTAGCGATGAAGTCAGACTCGTTAACACCCGCAGCTTGAATTGACAGTGGGATGTCTAGGTCGTTCTTAAGCTCTTCTAACCAAGTTAGTAGGCGTTCAATCTTCTGAGCAGTACGGTCACCAGCTTGGCTTAGGCCTAGGTGGTCAGCAACTTCAGCGTAACGACGACGTGCTTGTGGACGGTCGTACTGAGAGAATGCAGTTTGCTTAGTTGGGTTATCGTTCGCGTTGTAACGTACAACGTTTGAGATAAGTAGTGCGTTAGCAAGACCATGTGGTAGGTGGAACTCAGCACCAATTTTGTGAGCCATTGAGTGACACACACCTAGGAATGCGTTCGCAAAGGCAATACCAGCAATCGTTGCAGCGTTGTGTACTTTTTCACGAGCGATTGGGTCTGCTGAACCGTTTTTGTAGCTTGATGGTAGGTATTCTTTAAGCATCTTAAGAGCTTGTAGAGCTTGACCATCTGAGTATTCGTTCGCAAGAACTGATACGTAAGCTTCAAGAGCGTGAGTTACTGCATCGTAACCACCGAACGCTGTTAGAGACTTAGGCATGTTCATTACTAAGTTAGCATCAACAACAGCCATGTTTGGCGTGATTTCGTAATCTGCTAGTGGGTATTTAGCACCAGTCTTGTCGTCTGTAACAACAGCGAATGGAGTAACTTCTGAACCCGTACCTGAAGTTGTTGTGATACATACAAGCTCAGCTTTTTTACCCATTTTAGGGAACTTGTAGATACGTTTACGGATATCCATAAAGCGCATTGCTAGTTCTTCAAAGTGAGTTTCAGGGTGCTCGTACATAACCCACATGATTTTAGCAGCATCCATTGGAGAACCGCCACCTAGAGCAAGGATTACGTCAGGTTGGAAGCTCTTCATTGCTTCAGCGCCTTTCTCAACAACAGACAATGTTGGATCCGCTTCTACATCAAAGAATACTTGAACTTCAATACCTTGAGATTTCAGGATTTGCACTACGTCATCTGCGTAACCGTTGTTGAACAAGAAACGGTCAGTTACTAGGAATGCGCGTTTCTTACCTTCTAGGTCGCTCATTGCGATTGGAAGGCTGCCACGACGGAAGTAGATAGACTTAGGTAGTTTGTGCCACAACATATTTTCAGCTCGCTTCGCTACAGTTTTCTTGTTGATAAGGTGCTTAGGACCTACGTTCTCAGAGATAGAGTTACCACCCCATGAACCACAACCAAGAGTTAGAGAAGGTGCAACGTTGAAGTTGTACAGGTCACCGATACCACCGTGAGTAGTAGGGATGTTGATTAGGATACGAGCCGTTTTCATCTTGTCACCGAAGTAACGAATACGATCTGCGTTTACGTCTTGGTTAGTGTAAAGACCAGACGTGTGACCGATACCACCGATTTCAACCATCGTTACCGCTTGAGCAACAGCGTCTTCGAAATCGTCTGCACGGAATAGACCCAGTGTTGGAGACAGTTTTTCATGAGCGAATTCGTCATCGTAAGAAACTTTACCAAGACCTTCACCTACAAGAACTTTAGTATCAGCAGGAACTTTAACACCCGCCATTTCAGCGATTGCTGGAGCAGGTTGACCTACGATTTTAGCGTTTAGGTTGCCGTCGATAAGAAGAACTTTACGTACTTTATCTGCGTCAGTTTTAGATAGAACGTGAGCTTTGTGAGAAGCAAAACGCTCTTTAACTTCGTCATATACTTCGCTAACTACGATTGCAGCTTGCTCAGAAGCACATACAACACCGTTATCGAATGTTTTAGACATAAGGATAGATGCTACTGCACGTTTGATGTCAGCTGTTTCATCGATAACTACAGGAACGTTACCAGCACCAACACCGATAGCAGGCTTACCAGAAGAGTATGCAGCTTTAACCATGCCTGGACCACCAGTAGCAAGGATAAGTGCGATACCGTCGTGCTTCATCAGCGCGTTAGAAAGCTCTACAGATGGTTGGTCGATCCAACCGATGATGTCTTTTGGTGCACCCGCTGCTACAGCTGCGTCTAGAACAAGCTTCGCTGCGTCGTTAGTTGAGTTCTTTGCACGTGGGTGTGGCGAGAAGATGATGCCGTTACGTGTTTTAAGAGAGATTAGAGATTTGAAGATTGCTGTAGAAGTTGGGTTCGTTGTTGGAACGATACCACAGATGATACCTACAGGCTCAGCGATAGTCATTGTGCCTAGGCTTTCATCTTCATCAAGAATGCCACATGTTTTTTCGTCTTTGTATTTGTTGTAGATAAATTCAGATGCAAAGTGGTTTTTGATAACCTTATCTTCAACAATACCCATTCCAGATTCAGCAACTGCTTGTTGTGCAAGTGGGATACGAGCGTGGTTAGCAGCAAGAGAAGCTGCGCGGAAGATTGCGTCTACTTTCTCTTGAGAGAATGTTGCAAAATCTTCTTGTGCTGCTTTAACGCGTGCTACTAGAGCATCAAGTTCCGCTAAGTTAGTTACAGGCATGGTGGATCTCCTAAAATAATAAATATTAAAAACTTTTTATTAATTTCGCTGCTTGCTTTTAACCTCAAACAACAACGTTCTTAGTAAATTGCTTTCAGGACTGAGTATATTATTTCACAGTGTGAAAAAAATTGACCCAGATCAGTTACCCAAAAAGAATTAACCAAAAAGTAGTAAGGCAATCGCAAAAACACGCTTAAGACGATGATTTATATAGATTAAAATCACACTTTTCGTTAGTTCAAAAAACAAGCAAACAGACAAACTTTTTCTACATAGAGACATAAACTGTAAAAAAGTTTCATTTTTAGTCAGTTAAGTTACATGTATACAGCCATATTCGTGCTACTGAGAGTATATCCATACCGTTGCACGGGCTAGATTTTGACATAATTTTTATTAAATTCGTGCGACAGTTAACAGTTACTCGATAATAAATTACAAAATGAAACACTAACAACCAACTCGCAACACCGACAATGCAAAAGAGATATTCAATTAGTTTTTCTAAAAATAATCCCCTATTTCAGGTTAGTTTTTTTCATTCGTGCAAATCCGATTTGCCCCTTACATTACGCGCTCAGACTATTCACAGAATCAAACCTTCAACCTTAAAATTCGCTAACTGGAGATCGCTCTCATGCAAGGCTTAGAACTCGCAATTTTTATGCAATTCTTCCTTGGGCTTGTTGCTGCCGTAAACCCAATCGGCATCATGCCTGTTTTTGTTTCCCTTACTGCACATATGCCGCCAGAAGAGAGGAACAGGACAGCCTTACAAGCAAATATTGCCGTTGCCGTTATCCTGATTGTGTCGCTTGTCGCGGGGCAAATGCTGCTTGATATGTTTAGCATCTCGCTGGATTCATTTCGTGTTGCAGGTGGTTTGCTATTATTGAGCATCGCATTTTCGATGATGAGCGGTAAGCTCGGTGAAGATAAGCAGAATAAACAAGAGAAATCTGAATACATCAGCAAAGAGCAAATCGGTGTTGTTCCTCTTGCTATGCCATTAATGGCGGGCCCCGGGGCAATCAGCTCGACCATTGTTTACGGATCTCGTTACCCTGCAGCCATTGATACTGTGGGAATTGGCATTAGCATCATCGCGTTTGCAACCTGCTCTTGGCTTCTGTTCCGTTCAGCGCCGGTTATCGTTCGCTTTTTAGGTCAAACGGGTATCAACGTGATCACGCGTATCATGGGCTTGATTCTTGGCGCATTGGGCATCGAATTCATCGCCAATGGCCTACGTAATTTGTTCCCAGGTTTGGCATAACGTTTAACGGTAATCCGGTTGCTCTATAAAGGGCAACAATATTGCAATATAGATGAGGCGAGTAAAGCAATTGGGCTTTCACTCGCCTCGTTATTATGAAGCTTGTATAATGACTGTTAATGCATTTAACAAAAGATGAATCTCTCCTTATGTCACGCAAGCCACTCAAGCATCATTTGTACGTCATTATTTTTGGCACTCATACTCCAGCCGGGCGCGCATTTGATATTTCACTGATCGTTGCAATCTTGGCTTCGCTTCTGGTTCTTATTCTAGAGTCCATTCCAAATGTGATGACAGAGTGGTCTCAAGAACTTCGTTACATCGAGTACAGCTTCACCGCCCTATTCACTATCGAGTATCTATTAAGGCTCTATTGTTCTCCAAAACCGAAATCTTACGCCACCAGCTTTTATGGCATTGTTGATCTGTTAGCGATCCTACCTACTTACCTAGCGATCTTCTTCCCAGGAGCTTCGTTTATGGGCGTTGTGAGATTGCTGCGTGTGATGCGAATATTCCGAATCCTAAAATTAGTTCGGTATTTGCAAGACTCCAATATCTTGTTACGTTCTCTCTTGATGGCAAAAAGAAAGATCCTGATTTTCTTTAGTACCGTTGGCATATTGGTCATCATTTTAGGTTCAATAATTTACGTTATTGAAGGCCCAAAACACGGCTTTACCTCCATTCCACAAAGTATTTATTGGGCGATAGTGACCATTACGACGGTTGGCTATGGGGATTTGGTTCCGCAAACGGGCGTAGGTAAAGCGATTGCTTCTATTACCATGCTGCTAGGCTATTCCATTTTAGCGGTTCCAACAGGGATCATCACTGCTGAACTGAATCAAGAAATGAACTCGCATAAGTCATTAGTAAAATGCCCTAACTGTTCTAAATCAGGGCATGAAAGTGATGCGATACATTGTAAATATTGTGGCAGTGAACTGGCAGACCCGGATAAAAGAGTTACTACACCGGAATAGACATCCGGAAAATTAAAGCGGGCTGCGTCATATAGATGCCTTGTTATATGGACACTTTGTATTGTCTATAGGTATCTTGGATATATCTGATATGAAGATTCCCCCGGGCATGCCCGGGGTACTTACCGTGACAACGCTAAAGCGTTGACCAAAATTACAAACAGCTTACGCTGTAATTTTGGAATTGGCATTCATCCACGGGTAAACCCGTGGTTTTCTGTATTCACAGAATAAAAATTGCTAGCCTGCTATCTCCAGCTTAATCACATTACTTTTATCATTTTTTACTAACTGCTCAACTAATGCATCAGCCGTTAAAGGTTTGGATAAATAAAAACCCTGCCCAGTTAAGCACCCCATATCAAACAAGTCTTGCTGCTGTTGTTTCGTTTCCACCCCTTCAGCGACAACAGACACGCCCAACTCGTTGCCTAATTGAATAATCGATTTGAGTAAGACCTGTGAGGTATTATTCAATGTGTAATCCATTACAAAACTTCGATCAATTTTAAGTGTTTGAAAGTCAAAGTCCTTCAAGTAGGAAAGCGAAGAGAACCCCGTACCAAAGTCATCCAACGCAATTCTTACCCCTAATTGTTTAAGCTCCGCAAAAATGACTTGTGCCAGTTCAATGTCTTCCACCATAACCGTTTCAGTGATTTCAATTTCAAGCTTATTCGTGGGTACATTCGAATCAACAATAATGTGTTTTAATCGCTCAAAAAATTCTGGATGTTTAAGGCTTCTTGCTGAAATATTAATTCCCACAATACCAAGATCGACCCCCTGCTCTAGCCACTGTTTCTGTTGATTTAGTGTCTTTTGGGTAACCAATAAATCAAGTAGGCGTATTTGCCCGGTAGATTCAGCAACTGGAATAAAATCATTCGGGTTTAACAATCCTTTCGTTGGATGCTGCCATCGAACTAATGCTTCAACCCCTTCAACTTTCTCAGTCGCTAAACTCCATTTTGGTAAGTAATGCAGTTCGAACTCATCGTTTTCGATCGCGATATTGAGCGAAGTCTCTGTGTCCTTTTGGGACATAGCAATACGGTTAAGCTCTTTTGAATAAAACTGAAAGTTGTTCTTACCCATTGATTTAGCATGGTACATGGCGTTATCTGCGTAACGAATCAAGCTATCTTGCGTCGCGCTGTCTTCCGGATAAATCGAAATACCAATACTTGCAGAGACGTGGACACTAGCACTTCCAAGTTGAAATGGAGCTGCTAAGGCATTATTAACTTGTGACGCAATTCTGTTAGCAACACTGATGGCTTTGCTGACATCAGCAAGGTGACCAAGTACCACAACAAACTCATCACCACTGAAACGGGCAGATAGATCAGTCACACGTATGCAGTGATTAATGCGTTTTGCCACCAGCTTAAGCAGTTGATCACCAGCATCATGACCATGTTGATCATTCACATCTTTGAAGTGGTCAAGATCGATAAAAAGTAGGGCAAACGATTTTTTTGAGCGTTCAGCGTTGAGAATAGATTGATTGAGCCGGTCTAAAAATAATGAACGATTGGGTAAACCAGTAAGCGGATCAAAGTACGCTCTGTTATGTAATTGAGTATTTTTTTCTTCAATGGCACTTTTGGCATTCGTCAAAGACCGCAAAAGAGAGTCTCTATTTTTCTCATACTTGTGCTGGATTCGGATTGAATAAGCGGCAATCACGATAGCAGCAAGAATAAGAGTAATACTGGTTCGCGTGTAACTATCAATCCCAAGCTCATAACTGGCTTTAATCACCCGCTGTATATCATCAGCCTTACTCGCAAACTCTAAAAATTGCTCATCACGTCGAACGGAACTGAACACAGCAGCACGGTCTGATTGAATATGCTGATAGTTCGCTTCAGCTTTAATCCTGAAATCAGCCAACTTCTCACGTAAGGCAATCAGTCGTTTACGAATTTCAGGGTCTTCAACAGGTTGGTAGCTCCCCATGATACTTTCGCCACCCTCTAGCAAAGCAACGACATGCCAATCGGCAATTTCAAGGTAGTACCAGACTTCTTGTATTGATTGGGCGGTATCACCCGACATAATTTCATCAAACCACAAATACGCTAATGTGCCATTAACTTTTATCTCTGCCGCCGCTTCCGCTAACGGAGATTTCTTAACCAGCAAATGAGTGGATTGAGACACAAGTGCCGAAGTAAATGTGATAACTAACACTGCTAATAGTGATGTAAATAAGTACTTACGTTTCATAGACGATACGAGTTCAATGACCAGAAATAAGAATAAAAACAGAAGCTTTAAACTATAAGTCAGAATTATTTCAATTTAGTGAATATCCAGAGTTTTATGACTTTCATGAAAGTTTGATGAACTTTTATTCATGTGGTTGTTTAAACCATTGAGAAGCTTTATATTTTTCACCAATTATCCTATTGGTCGTTTCACCTTCACTATGCTTGAAAATCATGCCTAACACTTTGCTCGCTCTAATCACTCGAATCTTCTTTAGCTTTATTTTAGTTTCAGCCAATTTAGTGTGGGCAAAAGATTTAATCCAAATTGAAGGTTCAAGCACCGTGTACCCAATCACTCATCAGTTGTCACAACAATTCATGCTAGCTGAAGGGACAAAAACGCAGGTGGTCATTGGTATTACGGGAACGGGTGGTGGCTTTCGCAAGTTCTGCCGCGGAAGAACCGATATATCAAACGCATCAAGACCGATTAAAGAAACTGAAAAAGCATTGTGCAAAGAAAATGGCATTGAATTTTTAGAATTGCCAGTAGCCTTAGATGCATTAACGGTTGTCGTGAATAAACAAAACAATTGGGTTGATTCACTTTCTTTAAAACAACTCAATAAAATTTGGCGTGCACCATCAGAGCAAAAACTGAATACTTGGGAAAAGGTTGACGCGCACTACCCCAATCAACCTTTGAACTTACACGGGCCAGGCCCTGATTCCGGCACTTATGATTATTTTGTGGATGTCGTGCTGGATAAAGAAATAAGTCGCCAAGATTACATAGCGAATGAAGATGATAATGCTATGACGGCTGAAGTAGCAGTTGATAGATACGCAATGGCTTTCTTGGGGTTTGCTTATTACTCATCCAATCAAGATAAGTTAAAAGCTATTGCCATTGTGAATGAAGACGGGGTAGCGACACTTCCTAGCGTTGAGAACGTAACGAACGGACTTTATGGAGACTTATCAAGACCACTTTTTATTTATGTGAATAAGTCCGCCTTAGATAAACGAGCTTCATTAAAGCGCTTTTTAGAGCTCTATTTTCATCAAGACCATATCCATAGAGCGGTTACCAAATCAGGTTATATTCCTCTATCAGCCGAGATATACAATCAAGCACGAAGTATCTTACAAAAAGGCAAGACTGGATCTGTATTTAACAATGAAAATCTTAGCTCTAACTTTGAGCAGTTCTTATACAGAGAGTAACTGGCTATTGAAGCAGTTTAATTTCTAGCTCTTAACCTAAACAAAAAAGCACTTTAAAAAGTGCTTTTAGCTAATTCATATCAAATTGCTTTTTACAGATTACTTCTCATCAAGAATAATACGTAATGTACGACGAAGTGGCTCTGCAGCACCCCATAATAATTGGTCACCAACAGTGAATGCATTCAAGAAATCATTACCCATCGACATCTTACGCAGACGACCCACAGGTACAGACATTGTGCCTGTTACTTTCGCTGGTGTTAGCTCTTGCGCTGTAATATCACGATCGTTAGGAATCACTTTAACCCAATCGTTGTGCGTCGCGATGATCTCTTCAATCTCGTCCATTGGCACATCTTGCTTAAGCTTAATCGTTAGTGCTTGAGCGTGACAACGCATTGCACCGATTCGAACACAAGTACCATCGATAGGAATTGGCTGACCATCTAGGCCGAGAATCTTGTTCGCTTCAACGCCCGCTTTCCACTCTTCTTTGCTTTGACCGTTTTCACGCTTCACATCGATCCAAGGAATCAATGAACCAGCAAGAGGAGCACCGAATTGGTCTGTTGGGAATGAAGAAGAACGGATCGTGTCTGCAACTTTCTTATCGATATCAAGAATTGAACTTGCTGGGTTCGCTAGCTCAGAGCTGACGCTGTCGTTGATAACACCCATTTGAGAAATCAGCTCACGCATGTTCTTAGCACCTGCACCTGAAGCGGCTTGGTAAGTCATGGCACTCATCCACTCAATCATGCCTTTTTCATATAGGCCACCTAATGCCATTAACATCAAGCTCACCGTACAGTTACCACCAACGAATGTATTGGTGCCACCGTGGATACCTTGCTGGATTTGAGCCAAGTTAACTGGATCTAATGTGATGATGGAGTCAGCATCCATTCTTAGCGTAGAAGCTGCATCAATCCAGTAACCTTTCCAACCTGCTTGACGCAGTGCTGGGTAAACTTTTGAAGTGTAATCGCCACCTTGACAGGTAATAACGGCATCAAGTTGTTTTAGGCTATCAATATCAAAGGCATCTTGAAGCAGACCCGCCTCTTTGCCACCTAAAACAGGGGCAGGGATACCGATTTGAGATGTGCTGTAATAAACAGGCTCAATCAGGTCGAAGTCTTTTTCTTCAACCATACGTTGCATCAGTACAGAACCAACCATACCGCGCCAACCAACTAGACCTACTCTCATCTCTCACTCTCCATGTATAAATTAAAAATTGCTCTCCCCCATCTATAAGTTTTTCAGAAACAGAACTCAAGTGCTTTTTAGCAAAAAGTGTAACTTTTTCGTTTCTTTTAAGTGAACGCGATGAATAGTGCAGTTATCTATTAATCGTATTCGTCGCTTTTGCCAATGATAAAGCACGTAATATGGTTAGCATCAAAGGTTTGGCCAATAAAAGCGCTCCAATTTCCATCCTAATAGAGCCAAGCCTTAGCAGCAATTACCACTATTTAATAATGGTTAATCAGAATAATATTTTACACAACGAAAACAACGTGCGACAAAAATCAACATGTAACAATCATGAATTTAACAAAAATTCAGATAATGCAACCATGATAAATTGACTTAATAGTCAAATATCACAACTTAGGTGTATTTTTTCGATATAATAATCTAATTACTGTAGTGTCCACGTCGTACCCCAAACTATAACGAAGCACTATAAATGCTCGAAATAACCAGAGGCTTATATGAAGCAGAGTAAAACTCGCCTACCGAACCTATTGCAGGTAATCATCGCGTTAGGACTATTTCTATCCCTTGCTTTTTCCTTTACAGCAAAGCTTGATCTTCCAATCCAACTTGCCTTGTACATTGGCTGGTTCATTATCATGGTGCTTGGTATTCGCCTTGGCCACGAATACAAAGACTTAGAAAAAGCAGCACTCAAAGGAATATCTAATGGCTTAGGTGCAGTTTTAATACTTTTAGCGGTTGGCGCTCTTGTTGGTACGTGGATCTCGGGCGGTATTGTACCCACTATCATTTACTACGGTCTGAAAGCTATCCACCCTTCTATCTTCCTTTTAGCTACTATGATCATCTGTTCTCTAACCGCTCTGGCAACAGGCACCTCTTGGGGAGCTGCTGGTACCGCCGGTATTGCGATGATGGGTATTGGTCAAGGCCTAGGTGTTCCAGCACCAATCACTGCTGGTGCAGTACTTTCGGGCTGTTACTTCGGTGACAAGATGTCTCCACTTTCTGATTCAGTGATTCTGGCTTCTTCAATGTCTGGTGTTGAAGTGGTTGAACATATCAAGGGCATGCTTCCAGTTGCGTTAATCAGCTACGTGATTACGGGCATCATGTTTACCGCGTTTGGTTTCCACTACGCGGGCAACGTTGACATGAGCCAAGTTGACTCTGTAATCAAAGCAATGGAAGTTCAGTTCTACATTACGCCTTACTCATTCGTGCCTGTATTGATCGTGCTTGGCCTATTGGCTTTCCGAATGCCGTCATTCCCAGTGATCAGTTTTGGTTCTCTGCTAGGTATTATCTGGGCAGTGATGATCCAAGAGATCGACTTCCTAACTGCATTTAACACTGCATGGGCACCGTTCTCTATCTCATCTGGTGTGGAGTTCATTGATTCAATTCTTAACCGTGGCGGCATGTCTTCAATGCTTGGTTCGGTTGCGGTTATCGTGTTTGGTTTAGGTTTCGGTGGCTTGCTGGATAAAGTAGGCGTGCTAGAGACGATTGCTAAAGTGTTCGAGCGTCGTGTAAACAGCGCAGGCTCACTAGCAACCAGTACAATTGGTACAGCTTTCATGGGTAACGTATTTGGTTCAGCAATGTATGTATCGCTCATCCTTACGCCAAAAATCTGTGCGAAAAACTACGACCGCTTAGGCTACAAACGTAAGAACCTTTCTCGTAACGCTGAGTTCGGTGGCACGTTAACGTCAGGTATGGTTCCTTGGAGTGATAACGGTATCTACATGGCGAGTATTCTAGGCGTTGCTACGCTGTCTTACGCACCGTTCATGTGGTTAAGCTTCATCTGTATCATCGTGACTATCGTGACGTCTTACATGGGTTGGTTCGTTGATAAATGTGAACCGACAACGCCTGCGTTTGAAGCTGAAGAAGCGACAGAGTTAAGCAAGCAGCAAGCGTAAGTCGTTAAAACGTTAATCATTTAAATACAAAAAGAGCGCCCTAGAGCGCTCTTTTTTTGATCTACTTAGTTACTGAATTAGTAATTTACTTATTTATGGGCGGTTCGTTTACCCAACCAATAACCGATGCCTAACGGTGCAAAGAACACCACCAAGATAAACAGGATGAAGTAGATAATCACACTTTTGATTAGCTCCATCAGCTTATCAATCGCAAGCACAACCACTTCTTGAGAAACACGGTCTAGATCTTGAGTGAACAACTCTCTTTCAGAAGTCACAATACCTGCAATCTCGATGCGCTCTTTCTCAATCATCTGTACTAGCGCTTCTCTCTCACGCGTCACCATCTTTTCTAGTGCTACACGTTCATCGCTCAGCATCGCTAATTTTTGGTCTGTCTTATCGCTAAGATCGTTTAGTAAGGGCTGCATTTCTGTCGACATAATAGAAGCTAGCGTTTGCATGTACTCTGGATTGTTTTCGATAAAGTCCTGCATGCTTGATGATGTTTGACGAAGGCTTTCCAGCGTCTTAGACAGGTCTTCACCCGTTAAAGAGCTGTTCAAAGCAACCAACTCTGCCTTCCACGACATTAGCTTTGGTGTCTGATCAGCCATTACGCTTAAACGGTCTGATGCATCACTCATCGCCTCAGGCATGGTTCCTAAGTTTTGTACGATTTGTGATTCGTCTTTCCCTAAGTAAGTTAACCAATCACGGTAAGCTGGCGTACTTCTGAATGTGAGATCTTTAAATGGGTGGCTAGCGGCAAACTGCGCGACGAACGCTTGGCTCTTCTTAAAGTCACCAGAACTCAATACGCCTTTTGCCAGTTTTTCTACTTCTTGAGTAAGCTCATGAGCGGTTTCTACTGCATGGTCAGTTACGAATAGGTCAGCACCGTCGCCTTGCGTATAAAACTGATCCATTTGAGCGGTAAACACCCACGAATCAATTAACGCTGATATTGGAGAAGTTTGGTAAGCCGCTTGTTGAAGTCCCTGCTCTGCGTGGATCTTCCAAAACAGTACATAAGATTGATGTAGGGTATCGTCAGCAGGATAAGATTGAGCGATAAAATCAGCCGAATCTTCTACGCGAGTAAAGAAAATCTTAGCGTATTCACGCGTCATAATCCGAGCATTGAGCTCTTGTCGAGTCAGTGGTGTAGTTTGGCTATCTAACTTAACTTCTAAGAGAGAACAACCACTTAGAACAATACTAAGTACCCACACCATCAAACACTTACTAGAAACACGCAACATATACACCTCTGACAAAGACTAATGGCGCGGATTGTATGAGCACTTCGTCAGAGTATTGTCAAAACTCTCGCAAAATTAGTGCGATTGATCTAAATACGCCATGGCAGATTCGACCGAAGCCTGGATCGCCTGTTCTAACTCTTCAAGATCGTATTCACTGATCGCTCGTGATTGCTTCATTGTCATCTCAATACTGGCGGCAATAATCGCTAATTTCGATGCTTTAATGCTTCCGGCAACGCCTTTTAAGCTATGTACGATTCGAGCAGCAGACGTCTCATCTTTTGTCAGCAAGGATTTGAATTTTGCATAGTCATCAGCATGGTCTTGCACAAACACGCCTAACAACAAGCTCACAGATTCAGCGTCACCGTCCAGAGTCTCTAGCATCTCTTCGATATCAATAGCAGGCTTTGAATCCGTCACACTTGCGATGTGTTTCTCAGCTAAATGAGCCTCTGGTTCTTGATGATTCGTTGATATCGCTTGAGGTTCATTCATTACTGGATGCTGAATCGACGGCGCTCTTTCTGGAACTGCGGCAACATCATGGTTAGCCTGTTTTACATCAGTGAGCGTGTCCTTTGAATCCGTCGTTTCTACTTGGTTCGCCGTGGCGTTCGAACCGTTTGCTCGTTTTCCTAAGTTGCTCTCTAGTTCATGGTCCGGATCACCTTCAGCTTGTGATGCATTCTTTCTAAAACTCACTCCCCATAAAATCAGCGCGATCATAGCAACCAAACTCAAACCTAAGGCTGCGAGTAGTAAATTGAACTGGCTCTTATGGAATTGAGCTTCAAGTTTGATGATCTGCTCATTGACGGAATTTTTCTTAATCTTATCAACTAAATAATTAAGCTGAGCATAATCACCTAACAGCGTAGAAGCATCAGCAAGTAACTGTTGAATGGCTTCCTGCTCTTTGGTTTTTAACGAATAAGATCGCTTGAGAATAGAGTCAAAAGAGCGATAGGTCGCCGAGGAACTTTGATTGTCAGAATACATGGCTTCAAACACCACGACGCCAAATTCGTTTAACAGAGGCTTTAACTTAGAAGAGGTCTTCTTGTCAGCGCGCAATACCTTGATGTTATCGACTATCGCCTGCACTTGGCTTTCTATCGGGATGAATTCATCGAACTTTTCTAAAAATTGGTCTGCGACATACAGCAGTTGATTAACGTCAGGGCGGAAAAACGCATGCTCAAAGTCCGATTCAATCTGCAATCGAATCGAATACACCAACTGCGCATCAAGGGCTAGGTCATTAATACGAGAGACTCGGAGCGGTTCAGAGAAGTAAAGCGACTGCCTTAACTCGTTAACACGAATACCAAGCTCTTCAATTTGAGCTAGGGAATTATTGTAAGAACGGCTGAGCTGAAGGATGGCCAACGAAGGAAGTAACCATAGAGCCAGAAGTACAACCAAGAAAGTTGCAGGCTTTTTAAAGCGATGGGGCGTTGCCACTGATTGTTCCATCAATATTCCTTGTGCATGTCAGCCTCACACCGGTTCAGTTTTCGAGAGTGTAAAGCAGAAAATAAGCGACAACATCCCGCTGCCGCTATTATCCGTTAACTTCGGACTATGACTTATTGCGAGTCAATTGGTCACGTAAGTTCGGCGGCGTTCCTTTAATCGTTAGTGTATCTGTCTCCGGATCGTAAAAAATACGCTCACCAAGAAGCAGACTATCAAAACTAACATTCAAACCACCACCCGCACCAACAAATTTTGTTAGTTTACGCATAGTTGCGCGATCGGCTGGAAAGCTATCTTCCAACTCATAGCCTTGCTCACTAGTATAGTCAAAGAAGCTAGTACCATCTGTGCTTGCTGGTAATTCACCAGAAAGTTCACGCACTTGCACTTCATCGCCCGCTTTTAGCTGCTCGTTACAGTAATCTGCAACCTGCTTTTTATAGCTGATCGCTTCTTCTTTCTCTAACTTAGAATCAGAAACGAAATCTTCAACCGCTTGCATCAGCACTTGGTTTTGTTGCTTAGCATCCAAGCCTACTTCTGCTTGAAGGAAGTCTAAGAAGAAATCAGCAACTTTACGGCCAACACGTCCCTTAATATATGTAAGGTAACGGTTTGACTCTTTGTCTGTGTCGTATGTTGAAAGATCAAGACGCGCCACAATATCCATCTTAGAGATATCAAGGTAATCAGTTGCACTGATATCTAGCCCTTCTGTCACTTTCAAACTTTGGTTCGAAGGCAGTAAACCGATGAAAAGGTAATCTGTCGCCAATGATTGATATTCAGCAAGTACCAAAGTGCCTTCATCAGCAAAAGGATACTTTGAAAGCTCATCTTTTAGACGTAGCGCACTTTTTTGAGAGAAATCATAAAAACTTTGCTCTCCCGCTCGAAATTCATGCAACGACTGCTGGAATTCGCTGTCGGATTTGAAAGAACCAAACCCTTTACCTGCTTTTGAGTTGAACACTCGGTGAAGCTCAGCCACGAGGCTTTCAGACGAAGCATCGTTTTCTAGAGATTCAGCACGGTAGTTAACAATCAGTTCTTCCTGATCGTTCTTGCTTAACTGGTGTAAAATTACGTTGGAAAGGTGAAGGCTCATAGTGAAAATATTACCGTTCAGGTTTCAGTTGTCGTGCATAGTAGGTTATCATAAGCCGCTTTTACTATCATTATTAGAGTCCTTATGCCGATTATATCTAAATACACAGATGAACAAGTTGAAAAAATCCTAGCTGAAGTAGGTGCTGTATTAACAAAGCACAAAGCTTCACCAGAACTTTCACTGATGATCGCTGGAAATATCGCAACCAATGTCTTAAATCAGAACGTTGCTGCTTCACAACGCAAAGGAATTGCTGAAAAATTTGCCGAGGCGTTGGTTTCTTCTCTTGAAGACAAACAGTCTCACTAAATTTGATTGACGGAAAAAAGAATTATAAATGGTAGACAGCGCAAACTCTTATAGCGATCGTGTATCTCGACTGGTTGGTTGGGGTCACTGGTTTGCATTTTTCAACATCATTGCGGCGATGTTGATAGGTACTCGTTATATTACTCAATCTGCTTGGCCAGAAACCTTGCTGGGTCAATTCTATTTGGCTGCATCTTGGGTTGGTCATTTTGGCTTTTTAGTGTTCGCGCTCTATCTATTAGTGCTGTTCCCGCTCACTTTTATTCTTCCGTCGAGGAAGTTATTACGTTTGGTTGCCGTTATCTTCGCGACCATAGGTTTAACTGTCCTACTGATTGATACCCAAACGTATCAAAATATAAACCTCCACCTGACCCCTGTCGTGTGGGAGGTTTTATTCAGTGGAGAGGAATCTGCATTTACTTCTGATTTGCAGCACCTCTTCATTGTTATGCCGTTTATCTTCTTATTACAGCTCGGCCTATCTGAATGGGTTTGGCGTAAACAGCGTAAACTGTCTCATAAACACATTGGCCGTCCGATTACTGCCGTATTCTTCTTGTGTTTCATCAGCAGCCACTTGACCTACATGTGGGCTGATGCGTATTTTTATAACCCAATTACTAGCCAGAAAGCGAACTTCCCACTGTCTTACCCAATGACAGCGAAAAGCTTTATGGAAAAACACGGCCTATTAGACCGTGAAGAGTACCTAGAGCGTTTAGAAGCGAATAAAGAGAACGTAAACCTAGTTAGCTACCCGCTAGAAAAAATTCAATACAACCGCCGCAGTGATGATCTTAATATCCTGATGGTGAGTGTGAACAATCTTCGCTCTGATGCGCTTAATGCCACAGCGATGCCAAACAGCTATGCCTACGCACAGCAATCGATCAACTTTACCAACCACTACAGTTCAAGTAACGATATGTTTGGTATTTTCGGTTTGTTCTACGGCCTTCCGAGCAGCTACGCAAGCAGCATCGAAGCTCAAGGTTCAAGTGCAGTACTGTTGGATGTTTTAGATAATCACAATTATAAGTTTGCGGCTTTCAGTGGCGATAACTTTGACGATGCTCTTTACTCGGAAATCATCTTCCGAGGCCGTGATGTTATGCCAGAGCAAGCAACTTATGATGACAAAAGCGCGATACAAGCTTGGTCTAACTGGATTCAATCACCGCAAGCTAAACGCCCTTGGTTTAACTTCATAGAACTGACCACGCTGGATAACTTCGCTGGCTACGATTCTAGTTCAGAGTCTGACTCTACATTAAGCACAGCAGAACGCTTTGCTGCAGACTATCAAAAGTCAGCTCAAGCGGCTGATGCTCAGCTTGCGACAATTTATGCAGAATTAGAACATCTCGATCTAAAAGACAATACTGTGGTTATCATCACGTCGAACCACGGTACTGAATTTAATGAAACCAAGACCAATAGCTGGGGTGCAAACTCCAACTACAGTCGCTACCAGTTGCAGGTTCCGCTGTTTATCAGCTGGCCTGGTAAGTCTGCTTCTGAATATACGCATCGTTCGAGTCATTTAGATGTATCCGTAACACTGATGCAAGAGTTATTAGGTGTATCTTCGAACCCGACTGATTTCAGTAGCGGTCGTAGTCTGTTTAACGAGCGTAAGAGAAAATGGATCCTAGCGGGCGACTCTCGTGAATTGGCTCTTGTTACTGATCAACAAACGACGGTGCTAGATAAATTTGGAAACTACAAATTGTACGACCAGAATTATCAACGCCTGAAAAATGTAAGCCCTCGCTTACCTGTGTTGATGCAAGGTCTAACTGAACTACAGCGTTTCTACACAAAAAATGACTAATTAGTCTCCAAACAAAAAAGGGAAGCATGCAGCTTCCCTTTTTTATTGCCGCGAATGACCAGAAAACAAGCAACCAAACAAGATTATGATAATTAAGGGTTTACAAGGCACTCTCCCCCTTATATTATTCACGCCACTGGAGGGATGGCTGAGTGGTCGAAAGCACCGGTCTTGAAAACCGGCAACCGTTAATAGCGGTTCTAGGGTTCAAATCCCTATCCCTCCACCACATTAAAGAAAGCCGCTGAGAAATCAGCGGCTTTTTTCGTTTCTGGTATCTCGTCTATTTTTTAAATACTGCTATTTCTGAGATATTCTATTTCTACGTGACATGAGTCTTTCGTTCGCCGTTCTTGCTCATCGTTCTCAGTGAGTTCTCTTCTGCCTAGAGCCAATGCCAATCAACACACTTATTGTTACGTGAAATTTTCATCAATATAGATAAAAAACGACCAAACCGTTCATAAACAAAGCAAACAGTGTTTGTGGGGGTTTACAAGCGAATCACACCACTATATTATTCGCGGCACTGGAGGGATGGCTGAGTGGTCGAAAGCACCGGTCTTGAAAACCGGCAACCGTTAATAGCGGTTCTAGGGTTCAAATCCCTATCCCTCCACCACATTAAAAAAAGCCGCTGAGAAATCAGCGGCTTTTTTGTATCTGAAGCTCACGGAGCTCAACGGTTCAGCTATTCACAGCTAATGCAGCGTTGAGTAACTGCATGTGAATCGGCACCAGATCTTTATGTTCCGACCGATAACCACCGCCAACTACGCACGCCATTGGAATCGCTTTACTCTTTGCTAAATTGAGCATCAAGCAATCGCGTTCAAATATCCCTTGTGTAGAAATATTCAAATACCCCAATTCGTCATCTTGATGAATATCGACACCCGCATCATAAATAATCAAATCCGGTTGATGATGAGCAATCGCCATGTTGGTGACTTGTTCAAAGCAACGCAGAAACTCTTCATCTTCTGTTTCACGGCTTAGTGGCACATCTAAATCAGATAGAGGTTTTCGTGCGGGGAAGTTTTTATCGCAGTGGAACGACAGAGTAATAATCTCATCGCTCTCTTGGCAAAGCGTCGCTGTACCATCGCCATGGTGAACATCACTGTCGACGATCAGCACTTTATCGATATGCTCAAAGGTTAATGCGTGTTTTGCTGCTAGAACCAGATCATTCAACAAACAGAAGCCACTGCCAAAATCTCGGTGCGCATGATGGTAGCCACCGCTGAGATGAATCGCTAAACCACTTTCGATGGCCATTTCTGCCGCCAAGCAGGTGCCACCACTTGAATAGAGTGTCCTTTCTATAAGCTGTTCGCTCCACGGAAACCCGATACGTCTCATTTTTGCTGCAGGCAAATTTCCAGAAACCAGCAAATCGACATATTCACCATCGTGTACCTGCTTTACTTGTTCTACCGAAACAGGCATTGGCTGGAACATTTCGAATGCATTACCCCATTTTGGATCGCTGTCCATGTGGTGCTTCACTGCACTGTGCAACAGTTGATATTTATGGATTGGATAACGATGCCCTTCTGGTAAAGGCAACTGAGAATAAATTGGATGGTAAATTAAAGGAGTCATAGATCGGGCGTATTACGTATCAATCTCAAAATCATAACAGTCTCAGACTTGGCGACAACCTTAATTAATGATAATAGTTATCATTACCCTTAATTAATTCCAGAGACAACAATGAAAAATGTAATACTCATCTGTGGTGTGATCTGCGGCTCTGTCGCAGCAGTAATGATTTTCGTGAGCATGCTGATGGTCAGTTGGTGGAGCGTTGATTTTCTCGCGTTAACCCATCACACTTAACTGATTGAACTAACAAGGAATCATTATGAGCGTTATTTTTATCACTGGTGCGAACCGAGGTATTGGTCTGAGCCTAGCTCGGCACTACGTCAATGATAGCCACACCGTGTATGCCACCTATCGCGATGCTTCCACAGCACAAGAGTTACTTGCTCTCGCAAACGAAAACAACAACCTTTCGTGTATACAGCTCGACATCACGGACTATCAATCGGTCAATGAACTTCCTTCAAAGCTTGAATCCATTGATATTCTCATCAACAACGCTGGCTACTATGGCCCTAAAGGTTACGGGTTAGGCAATACCGATGTAGAAGAGTGGCGTCGCGTTTTCGAAATCAACACCATCGCTCCTCTTAAACTCGTTGAATCCTTACTGCCTCTGCTAACAAAGAGCTCAATAAAAAAGATCGCTTGCCTTTCATCAAGAGTGGGCAGCATGTCTGAAAACACATCAGGCGGAGGCTACATCTATCGTTCCTCTAAAGCGGCTCTAAACTCGGTAGTGAAGAGTTTAAGCAACGACCTAACCGCGAATGGCTTTACAGTGTTAGCGTTACATCCTGGTTGGGTACAGACGGAAATGGGCGGCCCTAATGCTCTTATTGATACAGAGACTTCGGCTCAGGGCCTTGTGACTGTAATAGAGTCATCGAATACTGAAGTGAGTGGTCACTTCTTTAATTTCGATGGTAACGAAATAGACTGGTAGCCGTCACATGGGTCGTCGCGTTATCTCAAGCTTACTCGTACGTTCAACACTGTTGTGTCTAACAATGGTGCTCACTGGATGTTTCGATGACAGCCCACAGAACTATTTCGACGACTATCAGACCAAAATAGCCAACGTGCAAAATGCTGACGAGATACAGGAAGACTGGGAGCTTGAGAGCTTACCGAGAAAGCGAGAGCTGTTTATTGAAGTTCCTTCACTCTCTATCGGGCTCATAGACAGTTATCAACTTCGGCAATGTGGATTATTCAACCTGATTGCAGAAAGAAACTCTGTACTTGGGAAAGTCGCCGACGAGTTCAGAAATTACGATTATCAAGTCGCTCTGCTGGAAGGTGTTGGTCAATGTTTATCTAATAAAGAATTAGACCCAGAGATCGTAGAGTTACTCAGAGAAGTCGAGCAACAGAAGCTCGCACAATTTCCACTGCACCAATGGAATCTCATCTATGCCAGTGAAGCGATGCAGTCGCAAATGCGTGGTAGCCAGTGGTTACGTGCTGATATTGGCGATCAAGTTCGACAGACAGGTGGCGCACTAGAGCATATCAATCTAGCGTTAAACACACCTCTCGTTTCCGGTAAAACCACCGCAGTTCAAGAAAGATTAGAGAAGAGTTCGACGCTTGGGGATTTGTACTACTCACTATCTCGTGCTTCGGCCGAGCTTGATACCATCACCCAGCAGCTGACTACTTTTGACGCCAACATCATCTGTGGGAAGCAACGAGACACGACTAAGTTTCGCTATCTCAACAATGTGTTCGAACAACAGTATATTGACAAGGTTCAGCCATACATGGCCCAATTGGATGGCTACTATCAGCAGCTAGCCCCGCAACTTGCTATGTTTGACGCACAGCCTGAACTACACAGTTATTACTTTCCCATCAAAGATGCGCATCAAGCCTTTCGATCATCCACTCGTCGCCATGTCGACTATTGGCAACAGCTTTTTAAGCGCTGCGGACGCAAGGTTGGGCGTTAACTCTAATATCGCCAATAAACAGCGGTTTGCTCTCAGTTCCTAGCTTTTAGTGCCTTTCTTAGCATACGTCCCTTTCTTGGCATAAGTTTTCTTCGCACCACCACCTTTGCGACGTTTAAAAGCAGCTCTTTCGACTTTAGGAAGATGGCGCAGGGATTCAGGAACTTCACCCGTTTTTACCTTGCCCATCAAGCCATCAATCTTGCTTTCTAACTCTTGCATGAAGGGTTGATACGCTTGATTTCGTTCAGCCATGCCTTGCAACTGATGCTCCCAGTGAGCGGTCATGTCGGGAAAGGTCGAATCCTCAGGCAAGGCATTAATCAAACCTCTCCCCGCAGGGCTACTGTGAATGCTTTTACCTTGTCGAGTTAGTAGCTGTCTTTTGAACAAAGTATCTAGAATCCCCGCACGAGTTGCCTCAGTTCCAAGGCCATCGGTCTCTTTCAAAATAGCTTTCAGATCTTTGTTCGCCACAAAGCGCGCAATACCGGTCATCGCTTGTAACAACGTCGCTTCGGTAAAGTGTTTTGGTGGCTCGGTTTTCTTATCGCCAATAATACCTTCACGACACGTCAGCACCGTTCCTTTATCCAGTGGAGGAACCGTATCTGTGCCATCGCCTTTCTCTTCGGTGTCCGTTTTACCCATCAACACCTTCCAACCTGGGTTGATAAGCTGACGTCCTTTTGCGATGAACACGCCACCAGCGATATCAAACACAAGCTTTGCATCGGCGAAAATGGCAGGTGGGTAGAATTGCATTAGATACTGACGAGCGATTTGCTGATAGATTTTCATCTCATTGGCAGAAAGGCCATTCACCGATGATTTTTTCGGTGTTGGGATTATCGCGTGGTGAGCGTCGACCTTACTATCATTCCATGCTTTGGATTTAAGGGAAAGATCCGCACCTTGAGCACCACTTTGCAGCTCTTTCGTATTATTGGCGATAGCATCGACGACTGACTCTCGTTGCGAGTAGTGATCTTTAGGCAAGTATCGGCTGTCAGAACGTGGGTAAGTGATGAGTTTGTGTTTCTCATACAATGACTGACAAGTGTCGAGTACCTGTTGAGCGCTCATGCCAAATCGCTTAGACGCATCAATCTGCAAAGCTGACAGCGAGTAAGGAAGTGGCGCAGCTTGTTTGCTTTGCTTCTGCTCTGATTCCGTCACGGTTGCAGGTTGGTTCGTAATTCGCTGAGCCACGTTCTCAACCAATTTTCGATTGAGCACCCGGCCTTCTTCATCTTGCCATGGCTTACATGCTTCGCTTGGTTTCCAACGCGCACGAATATCAAAGCTCTGGCCGTTATTTTGATATGGGATCAAAGCATGCAGCGTGAAGTAATCTTTAGGAATGAAGTTTTCGATCTCTTCATCACGCCTTACGACCAAACCAAGAACAGGCGTTTGTACTCGTCCTACCGACAACACGCCTTGGTAGCCCGCCTTTTGACCAAGCAAGGTATACGCGCGAGTCATGTTCATGCCATAAAGCCAATCGGCTCTAGAGCGCGCCAATGCAGAAATAGAAAGTGGAATAAAATCGCGGTTACTGCGCATTTGAGAGAGCGCACGCTTTACCGCTGGCAAGTTCAAGTCACTGATAAGCAACCTGTCCATCGACTCTTTCTTAACCTTGGATACCTTGCAGTAATCGATCACTTCATCAACCAGCAACTGCCCTTCTCTATCCGGGTCACCCGCATGGACAATTTGGGTCGCGTCCTTCAATAGCTTTCGGATCACCGTGAGCTGTTTGCTTGAAGTCTTGCGTGGTCTCAGCTGCCATTGCTCTGGCACAATAGGGAGATCGGCTAAGTTCCACTTCTTATAACGGTCGTCATAAGCGTCTGGCTCAACCTGCTCCAATAAGTGTCCAATACACCAAGTCACCACATCCCCATTACCACATTTGATAAACCCTTGGTCTTTCTTCTGTGGATTCGGTAGTGCGGCGGCGATCGCGCGGCCGAGGCTTGGTTTTTCAGCAATAATAAGGCGAGACATGTTTTTCCAGATGCTACAAACAATTAGGGCCACATTATCTAATGTGGCCCTAATAAATCAAGGAAAACTGGTTGTTTATACAGTTAGCATTCAACAATTCGTTGTATAGCTATTTTCCTGACGAGATCTATAAGAACTCGACGAACTTTGAGAAATCACGCTCTGGCACTTTCATTGGCGTACAGCCCGGAGTACCTAGGTATAGGAAACCAACAATTTCGTCATCGCCTTCTAGGCCAAATGCTTGGTGAACCTCTGGATGGAACATCCATTTACCTGAACGCCAAAAACCTTGAAAACCTTGTGCGACGGCTGCCATTTGCATTGCTTGCGCAGCACAACCCGCAGACAAGTGTTGTTCGAATGCTGGCACTTTTTCGTGCTCAGTTACCTTTGCGATAATAGTGATCACCATTGGAGCTCGAAACGGCGCTTTTTTTACTTTCTCGATAACCGCTTCTTCGCTTTTATCCGCTTCGGCAGCACGAACCAAGATGTCTGAGAGTTTCTGTAGCCCTGAACCTTGTGCGATAACAAAGCGCCATGGTGTCAGTGCGCCATGGTCTGGAGCTCGTAAACCTGCTTTGATGATATTTTCTAACGCGACACCTTCAGGTGCTGGATCAGAGAGTTTTGCGATAGAGCGTCTGTTGAGCAATAGATCCAAAGCATCCATTTGAAGTCCTTACTAATTTTTATTGTTTGTATAGTTGAACTGTAGCACAGAATACAAACGATAATAAATCTCAACGGCTGTCCAATTGACACAATAGTTCAAACGGTATTGGAAACAATAAAGGCTCCTAAATCTATGACTTAGGAGCCTTATTTACAGGTTTCGTTCAAGTTTATAAACAAATGTATTCTGTTTGTTGTTAGAGCTTAATCGCTAACTCAACACCTTGGCGAATAGCACGTACCGCATCAAGTTCACCCGCGTAATCAGCACCACCGATCACGTGAAGTTTGCCACCAAACTCTTGCCACATATCTTCAAACGGGCGAACAGAAACTTGACCCGCACACACGATAACGGAATCGGCATCGAGTACCTGCTCTTTCTTATCAATCGTAATGTGCAGACCTTGGTCATCAATCTTGTTGTAGCTGACACCACCTAATAAGTTAACACCACGTTTTTCTAGAGTGCGCTTATGAATCCAACCAGTAGTTTTACCCGGGCCTTTACCCACACGACCGGCTTTTCGCTGCATCACCCAAACCGTTTTGTCACTGAACGAATCAGGATAAGGATAAAGTCCACCTGGGTGTTCCATGTTCTTATCAATGCCCCACTCATGCAGCCAGTCGTCCAAGCTATGAGAAGTCGGCTCAGTGAGCATGGTTGCCACATCAATACCGATACCACCAGCACCAACAATCGCAACCTTCTCGCCTACCGGTGTCTTTTCACGAATTAAGGTTTGGTAATCGACTACCTTTTCTTGATCAATACCTTCGAGGTTAAGCTTTCTAGGTTTAACACCCGCCGCCATCACGACTTCATCGTACTTAAGCAGCATCTCAAACGTCGCTTCAGTATCGAGTTTAAGATTTACACCAGCTGCATCAATTTGATTCGCAAAGTAACGAATGGTTTCTCTAAATTCTTCTTTCCCGGGAATTTGCATCGCCAGTCTAAATTGGCCACCGATTCGGTCATTTTTCTCAATCAAGTCAACTGTGTGTCCACGCTGCGCTAACGTTGTCGCACAGGCTAGACCTGCGGGGCCAGCACCGACTACGGCAATAGTTTTAGTGGCTTGAGCAGGTTGAACAACAATTTCTGTTTCGTAACACGCTCGTGGGTTAACTAAGCAGCTCGCTCTTTTACCTTTGAATACGTTATCAAGACAAGCTTGGTTACAACCGATACAGGTATTAATAAATTGAGCTTGGTCTTGAGCGGCCTTATTAACGAAATCAGGGTCAGCCAAGAATGGGCGAGCCATAGACACCATATCCGCCTGACCAGAGCTGAGAATGCGTTCTGCTTCTTCTGGCGTATTGATGCGGTTACATGTCACCACTGGGATAGACACGTAAGGCTTCACCTTTTCCGTCACCCAGGAGAAAGCACCACGTGGTACCTGAGTCGCAATTGTAGGAACACGAGCTTCGTGCCAACCGATACCCGTATTGATAATGGTCACGCCCGCTTCTTCAAGCTTTTGAGCAAGTAATACAACATCTTCAAACGTGCTGCCTTGTTCAACTAAATCAAGCATCGACAGTCTGAAAATAATAATAAAATCATCGCCAACGGCTTCACGAATCGACTTAACAATCTCTAATGGGAAGCGCATGCGTTTTTCATAAGAACCGCCCCATTCGTCGTAACGCATGTTGGTACGCTTACAGATAAATTGGTTAATTAAGTAACCTTCAGATCCCATGATCTCGACACCGTCATAACCGGCAACTTGAGCAAGCTCTGCACTATTTGCAAAGGCATCAATGGTTTTCTTAATCTGACGAGGGCTCATTTCGCTCGGTGCGAATTTAGCGATAGGCGCTTTAATGCCCGAAGCACTTTGAGCAAAAGGGTGCATCGCGTAGCGGCCAGCATGCAACAATTGAAGAGCAATTTTACCGCCATGTTTGTGCACGGCCTCTGTGACAACTTGGTGAGCTTTCGCGTGTTTAACCTTGCTGAACTCAGCACTGAACGGAGTTAATCTGCCACGTAGATTTGGAGAAAAACCACCGGTTACAATAAGGCCAACGCCTCCTCTAGCTCGCTCTTCGTAAAATGCGGCAAGTTTGTGTAGGCCTTCTTTATTTTCTTCTAAACCCGTGTGCATTGATCCCATCAATACACGGTTACGTAACTGAGTAAATCCAAGATCGAGTGGTTCGAGTAAATGTGGGTACATGGCAGACATCACTTCTATTATTTTATCCTTGTGGTCAGACCACAGTATAGCTCAATCACCAAAAGTTCAAACAACCGTTTACATTTTTGTAACACCGATCATAATGCAGGACATATTAATCGTTCAGAAACCCTTAATTTGACTACACTTAATGAGAATATATATCGATTAACAATTCTTGGTGTAGTTTGAGCTAGGGAATTATCGTAGGATACTAAGCAGTTAATATTATTGAGATTAATGGTACTACGACTTGTTAAAGCGACGTAATCTCACTGTGGAGACAGAATGAAAAAAATATTCAAATTTATCGGTATGATCTTTAAAGGGATTTGGAAGCTCATTACGTTTGTGCGTCTTGCGCTTGTTAACCTGTTCTTTTTGCTCAGTATCGCCATTATTTACTTTGTGTACTTTCACTCAGATACGACTCAACCAACCGTTCCGCAACAATCGGCATTGGTACTTAACCTTTCAGGGCCGATTGTCGAACAAAGTCGCTACATTAATCCAATGGACTCCGTGACAGGTTCACTGCTTGGCAAGGACCTCCCGAAAGAGAACGTCCTGTTTGATATCGTTGAAACGATTCGCTATGCCAAAGACGACGAAAACGTTACTGGTCTTGTTTTAGCACTCAAAGAGCTGCCAGAAACCAACCTGACTAAGCTTCGTTACATTGCTAAGGCTCTTAATGAATTCAAAGCAACAGGTAAGCCGATTTATGCGGTGGGTGACTTTTATAACCAAAGCCAGTACTACCTAGCCAGTTACGCTAACAAAGTCTTCTTATCGCCAGACGGCGGCGTGCTGCTTAAAGGCTACAGTGCTTACTCGCTATTCTACAAAACTCTATTAGAGAAGCTTGACGTAAATACGCACGTGTTTCGCGTCGGTACTTACAAGTCTGCAATCGAACCTTTCATTCGCGACGACATGTCAGACGCAGCGAAAGAGTCTGCTTCTCGTTGGTTAGGCCAATTGTGGGGCGCATACGTTGATGATGTTTCTAACAACCGTCAAATCGACGCGAAAACACTGAATCCAAGCATGGATACGTTCTTGAAAGAGCTTGAATCGGTTGACGGCGATATTGCAAAACTGGCCGAGAAACTTGGCTTAGTAGATGAACTGGCAACACGCCAACAAGTTCGATTAGAGCTGGCAGATGTGTTCGGTAGTGACGGCCAAGATAGCTACAACGCATTTGGTTACTACGAATACCGTTCAACCATGATTCCAGACATGACAAGCGAGTCACATGATGTGGCCGTTATTGTTGCTAGCGGCGCCATTATGGATGGCAAACAACCTCGTGGTACTGTTGGTGGTGATACCACTGCAGCCTTACTTCGCCAAGCTCGTAACGACGACAAAGTGAAAGCGGTTGTGCTTCGAGTAGATAGCCCGGGTGGCAGTGCCTTTGCTTCAGAAGTGATTCGCAACGAAGTCGAAGCGCTTAAAGAAGCCGGCAAACCGGTTGTGGTTTCCATGTCTAGCCTTGCTGCTTCTGGTGGTTACTGGATCTCAATGGGTGCAGACAAAATCCTAGCGCAACCAACTACGCTAACGGGTTCTATCGGTATCTTTAGTGTCATCACAACCTTCGAAAAAGGTTTGAACGATATTGGGGTTTACACAGACGGTGTCGGCACGTCACCTTTCTCTGGCCTTGGTATTACTACAGGCTTAAGCGATGGTGCGAAAGATGCGTTCCAAATGGGCATTGAAAATGGCTACCGCCGATTCATTAGCTTAGTTGGAGAAAACCGTGGCATGGAAGTCGATGCTGTCGACAAGATTGCTCAAGGTCGAGTATGGACGGGTCAAGATGCTATGCAGAAAGGTTTAGTGGATGAGATTGGTGACTTTGATGACGCAATTGAAGCGGCCGCTTCACTCGCTGAACTAGAAAGCTACAATATCTACTGGGTAGAAGAACCTCTTACGGCGACTGAACAGTTTATTCAGCAATTTATGAACCAAGTACAGATGTCGATAGGTCTTGATATTCAATCGATGATACCAAGCAGTTTACAGCCTGTTACTCAGCAGTTAGCTCAAGATAGCCAACTATTAGGCAACTTTAACGACCCACAAGGACGTTATGCTTTTTGCTTAAACTGCCAAGTTCAATAGGTTAACCCAAAAGCTCAATGTTAGAGAGGCACCTCTGTGTGAGGTGCCTCTTTTTATTGCACGATAATTCGCTATAATCGCCCCCCTGTTCCCTACATCACACTAAGTAATCATCGCCATGGAAAGAAAACACATCTATATCGCGTACACCGGCGGCACAATTGGCATGCAAAAATCTGCAGATCACGGCTATGTTCCTGTCGCTGGTTTTATGGATAAGCAGCTAGCTGGCATGCCTGAGTTCCATCGCCCAGAGATGCCTGAGTACACCATTCACGAATATTCTCCACTTATGGACTCTTCAGATATGACGCCACTTGATTGGCAGACTATCGCTGATGATATTCGCGCGAACTACGATAAATACGATGGTTTCGTTATCCTGCATGGCACAGACACAATGGCTTACACCGCCTCAGCTCTGTCTTTCATGTTAGAAAACCTCGGCAAACCTGTGATTGTTACGGGCTCTCAGATCCCATTAGCAGAGTTACGTTCAGACGGACAAGCAAACCTACTGAATGCACTGCACATTGCAGCAAACTACCCTATCAACGAAGTGACACTGTTCTTCAACAACAAGTTGATGCGTGGTAACCGCAGCACAAAATCACACGCTGATGGCTTCAATGCATTTACCTCTCCAAACCTGACCCCATTGCTAGAAGCCGGTATCAATATCCAGATCAGCAATAACGTAAAGGTAAACGAACAACCTGAAGGTGCTTTCAAGGTTCATAACATTACACCGCAACCCATCGGTGTGATCACTATGTACCCTGGCATATCACACGAAGTGATCCGTAACACGCTACTACAGCCTGTTAACGCGATGATTTTGCTTACTTTTGGTGTTGGTAATGCGCCACAGAACCCAGAACTACTTCAGCACCTAAAAGATGCTTCTGAGCGTGGTGTGATTGTGGTTAACCTAACTCAATGTTTGGCGGGTAAAGTCAACATGGGTGGTTACGCGACGGGTTGTGCGTTAGCAGAAGCTGGCGTGGTGAGTGGTTACGATATGACACCAGAAGCAGCACTTGCGAAACTGCATTACTTGCTCAGCCAAAACCTAGGCTACGAAGAAGTAAAAAATAAGATGCAACAAGTGTTACGTGGCGAGATGAGTTTATAAGCTAGCGGGTATTTTAACGTAAGTTATTTAGATTTATTGCTTACAAATAAACAGCTTAACATTAAAAAGGGGTGGCACAGTGCCTCCCCTTTGTTGTAATTTAAGCCTAATGATTCGGGTTAACCCTAACAATATCTTCTTGGTCTGATTTAAACTGTTTCTTGAGTTCAGCCTTTGATTTAAAGCTAATGTCACCACCAGCCGCAATTGTCATATGCTGAGCTTCATCATTATGTTTAGATTGGTATAACATGACAGCTTGCATACACGAATCACGTTGTTCTTTGGAAAGCGCCGTACCTTCTGGCCATTTGCCCGTTTCAACGGCATAAGTTAAACGCTCGTAGACCTCAGGAGTCATTGCGCTAAGAAGTTGTTCTGCATCCATGATAGAGCCCTAGTTTTAACAATTTTCACCAGAAAATAACCTGTAACAGAATTGAGTCAAGAACCTCACCGAAAATAAGTGTAATTGATCACAAGTGAAGGAATATGAAGATTATGAAATGGTTGGCTATTGGCATATTGCCTCTTGCGCTTGCTGGTTGCCTTGAAGGGAACAAGAACACGGATCAGCTATGCCAAAGCAATTCGGCATTACAATGTGAACAGCTCAATATGAACGACGGACAATGCCGTGTGGCACGTACCGATCTCATCTGGCATCGCTTCGAAGTTCTAAAACAACCAACCGAAATCAATAAGATCAAAGAATTTGAGTTGGTCGCCTCTTATAAGAAGTGTCTAGAGTTGGCTGCGCAAATTGAAACCATCGATCAATCTAAACTTCAAGAACGTCGCTTCACGGCTTTAATGCATAGTATTGAAGAGTCTGAACGAATCGTTAAAGAGCTGTCTCAATCGGATACACCAGAAACGCTCTACTTCTTGTGGTCACAAACCGGTGACACCAATGCCAGACGCAGTTTCTTGCAGTTAGAAGGAAAAGAAGCGTTAAACACGGCAGAAATGCAATATGCATTAGCCACCTTCTACACGACTCGTGATCATGAAAAAACCTTAACGTTGCTCAATAATGCTTTAACGCTTTCCAATGGTTCTGCCGTTAATACTGAAATTTTCAAATCCATGGCCAGTATTAATCACAGCCTAGGCCATTTAGAGAAAGCGTATTTATGGGCCATGGTTGCCAAAGATTTTGATGTACCCATCGCTTCTGAAGCAGAACTTAATGTGTTGTATCGTTTCGACAAACCTCAATACAAGCAATTCAATGATGATGCCGAAAAGATTGTCGAAGCCATTGAAGACGGCGTTTACACCGCATCCATAGTGCCGAACTATTAGTTTTCGATTTCTTAACGCACAAAAAAACAGCTACTTTCATGGTAGCTGTTTTTATTTGTACTAGAGTTAACCCTACTCACTTAGCTATTCATCCCTTTAAGTGCCTGAAAGCAACTTGTAAGGATTAGACAATAGTTACAAGTTATTTCGTAGTTTTGTCATTTTTGTTGAAAATTAACGACACTGAGTTAACACAAAACCGCTCACCGGTTGTCTTAGGTCCATCAGGGAAAACGTGACCTAAATGGCTATCACAGGCTGCACAACGGATCTCTACACGCTTCATTCCGTGACTTAGATCTTCTATATAGCGTACTGCTTCATCATTCACAGGGGCGTCAAAGCTAGGCCAACCGCACCCTGAATCATATTTGTTATCCGATATAAACAAAGGGGTTTCGCAGCAGGTACAGCTATAGATACCCGTATCATGATTATGTAACAACTTACCGCTATAAGGGGCCTCTGTACCACGTAGTCGACACACCTCATATTCATCATCAGTTAGGCGTTCACGCCAGTATTCATCAGGCTTTGTCATATTTTCTTCCTCGTGAATCACGTTAATATCCGTCCACATTCTCTTTTATTATATTTACTTTTTTCTATAAAGGCTTGCATATGAGTCGTTTTGTAGCACATACTTTCTCACCAGGAAACATTGTACATATACACTCATAAGTGAATCATCATTTAGGGGTATTTTACCCAACTGGAAGGGTTCAGAGCCAGTCGCAATGGTCAAATTTCAACCACTTACACCCAATTGTTAAGAAAAGCGTCGCTTTTTTTTGACATTAAACAAGTTAAGTCGGATTATCTATTGCAGATGTATACTGGATTCTGTAATTTTACTACCAGTTATCTTTAATCAGAAATTAAGTTGTGGAGCAACTACAATGACTATCAAAGTAGGTATTAATGGTTTTGGCCGTATCGGTCGTTTCGTATTCCGTGCAGCGCAAGAGCGCAATGACATCGAAGTTGTTGGTATCAACGACCTTATCGACGTTGAATACATGGCATACATGCTTAAGTACGACTCAACTCACGGCCGTTTCAACGGTACTGTTGAAGTTGAAGGCGGTAACCTAATCGTTAACGGTAAAACTGTACGTGTTACAGCTGAGCGTAACCCAGAAGATCTTAAGTGGGATGCTATCGAAGTAGACGTAGTTGCTGAAGCAACTGGTCTTTTCCTAACTGACGAGACTGCACGTAAGCACATCACTGCTGGCGCTAAGAAAGTAGTTCTTACTGGTCCTTCTAAAGATGCTACTCCAATGTTCGTAATGGGCGTTAACCAAGCATCTTACGCTGGTCAAGACATCGTTTCTAACGCTTCTTGTACTACTAACTGTCTTGCACCTATCGCTAAAGTACTTAACGATAAGTGGGGCATTGAGTCTGGTCTTATGACTACAGTTCACGCTACTACAGCAACTCAAAAAACTGTAGATGGCCCTTCTGCTAAAGACTGGCGCGGTGGCCGTGGTGCTTCTCAAAACATCATCCCATCTTCAACTGGTGCTGCTAAAGCTGTAGGCGTTGTTCTTCCAGAACTAAACGGCCTTCTAACTGGTATGGCTTTCCGTGTACCAACTGCTAACGTATCTGTAGTTGACCTAACTGTTAACCTAAAAGAAGCTGCATCTTACGAAGAAATTTGTGCTGCAATGAAAGAAGCTTCTGAAGGCGAAATGGCTGGCGTTCTTGGTTACACTGAAGACCAAGTAGTATCACAAGATTTCATCGGTGAAGTTCAAACTTCAGTATTCGATGCTAAAGCTGGTGTTGCTCTAACTGACAAATTCGTTAAAGTTGTATCTTGGTACGACAACGAAATCGGTTACTCAAACAAAGTTCTAGACCTAATCGCTCACATCTCTAAGTAATTTCTTTTTAGAAATCGCTTTAGATAAGCATTAGCGAAGACTGTTTTGAGCAGACTTTGAAAAAGGCGACCTTAGTGTCGCCTTTTTAATACCTGCTACCTTTTAAACGACTTCCGACTTCAATCCCGATCACCAAAACACTGAAATTCAATTCCAATACTGACTCTGCTTGTCCCTCAAAAAATCACAAGCACCCTAGTTCTTGTCAGCATTTGAATTCAATTTCCTTAGAAGGATCATGTAATGGATTTATCTACTCTACCTGCACTGACTGTACTTTCTGACAACGTCACTATCGTTGAACACGAAGGTGTAAAACTGGTTCGCGTTATCCACGATAAAGCAAACGCAGCGATTTCGTTGTTTGGCGGTCATGTGGTGTCATTTCAACCACAAGGTCAAGAAGACCTAATTTGGATGAGCCAACAAGCTAAATTCGATGGAAAAACAGCCCTACGTGGCGGTATTCCAGTATGTTGGCCTTGGTTTGGTCGCATTGCAGCACCTGCACATGGTTTTGCACGTTCAAGCGAATGGCAATTGGTTGAGCACCGTGAAAGCGAAGCTGGCGTGATTGTAAGCTTAGGTCTAAAACCTAGTGAAGCGACTCTGGCAGTATGGCCTCATCAATTCGATGCTCGATTAAACGTTGAGATTGGCGACCAACTAAAAGTAACTTTGGATGTGAAGAACACTGATTCGCAACCATGGACTTTCTCTGGAGCACTGCACACTTACCTAAATGTCGGTGATATTCACAAGACTACGACTACAGGTATGGGTGCCGAGTACATAGATAGCCTACAAGGTGGCAAGATCTGCCAAGGTGGTACTGAGCTAGTACTGACTGACACTATTGACCGTGTTTACACACAGCCAGAAGCGCAAATCTTCGTTGCCGACAAAAAACTGGATCGCACACTAACGGTTGAGAACCACGGCCATAACTCTGCTGTATTGTGGAACCCGTGGGCGGCAGGCGCTGCAGGTATGGGCGACATGCAAGACGACGGTTACCTAACTATGATGTGTGTAGAATCAACACTACACGCACCAAGCCTAGAAGCAGGCAAAACGCTACAGCCTGGCGAAAGCCACCAGCTGATTACGGTGATTTCAGCTCAGTAAGCGACTCAAAAAAACGCTTCAAAGGCCGGTTTATCCGGCCTTTTTTACAACTATTTTTTACAACACTACGATGACTATCAATTAGCTTTGCTGCTGTGAATAGTGAACTAAAGTTTCTCTATAGAGTGACAATAGAGCATTGTTGTCCACTTGAACGCCGACCTTTTGTGCAGGGAATGAACTCCACTTATCATTCATGTATTTACGTTGATCAACTTTCTGAATTGTCATTCCTTCTGCGGGGCCATCAGTCACTACTCTGACCGAGCCACTACGACAGGTAAATAGAGATGGTTGGATAACATAAGCAATGGCTGAAGGATCGTGAACATGACAACCCTCCATTCCTACCTTTTCAGAATAGAACTTTAAGTAGTAACGACTAACATCCCAGATAAACTGCCCTACCTCTCCAGCATCATCTCGTAAATCATCAAGGTATTGACCAGTAAAGAAGCTCTCCTCAGTGACATCTAATCCGATAATCACGACAGGCCATAATGCCGTAAACACCTTATCCGCAGCGTGAGGATCATCATGGATATTCGCTTCAGCAAATGGTGTCACGTTACCTCTATGGTCATTTTCACCGAACGCGCCTCCCATAATGACCACTTCTTTCACTAAGTCGACAATTTCAGGATCTGCTTCCAGAGCGAGCGCAAGGTTAGTAAGAGGGCCAACCGCCACAAGAGTTATCTCTCCCGGTTCTGCTCGAACACTATCGATAATGAACTGGTAAGCCGGCTTATCAATCGTTGTAACATCTAATGAACTTGGCGCTTTCACATCCCCAAATCCAGCCTCGCCATGCACCACAACCGTGGCTCCAACGGGATCTCTTATTAACGGCTTATCCGTTCCCTTAGCCACAAGCGCCTTCATTCCAAACTTCTGCTTCAGATAAAGGGCATTTTGAGTCCCGTTGTCTATCGTCGCATTACCATAAACAGTAGTGATGCCCACCAACTCAATATCAGGATGTGCTTCCGCAAATAGTATGGCCATTGCATCATCGATGCCCGGATCTGTATCTAGGATGATTTTCTTTGTCATATCAGCTTCTAATTAAACAGTAGGAAAGCGTTGACGATACCCAGAAAAAACGCAGATAAACGTGACCTAAACCTAAGCTCTGATTTTTATTGTAATAAGCCATAAGTTCACTATTCTAGAAGCGGATATTCTCGCCTTTTTATTTAGCCTGATGCAGACCTTTTTGATAGAATCTGCGCCCAACTCTATGCCTCTGAGATCGTCATGACTTACCAATGCCCTTTGTGTCACCAACCTTTATCTCAAAACGATCGTACGTTTAAGTGTGAAAAGAACCATCAGTTCGACCTAGCGAAAGAAGGCTATGTTAATTTGATGCCAGCGCACCACAAACGCTCAAAAGATCCAGGTGACAACAAAGAGATGATGCAGGCACGTCGTCGCTTCCTTGAAGGCAACCACTATGATCCAATGCGCCAAGCGGTGGTGACATTATGTTCTCGCTATCTACCAGAAGAGGCGCCTAGCCTATTAGATATTGGTTGTGGCGAAGGTTACTACACCAACGAAATTGCGGTAAATCTTCAAGAAAAGAACGGCGCTACTTTTGGCCTAGACATCTCTAAGGTTGCTATCAAATACGCGGCTAAACGCTACCCTGCAGTGGATTTCTCAGTCGCTTCGAGCCATCGCCTACCCTTTGCGGAAAATAGCTTAGACGGCATTCTGCGCATTTATGCGCCTTGCAAGGCAGAAGAGCTGCAACGCACCATCAAAGACAATGGTGTGGTGATAACCGTGACACCAGCCAGCCGACACCTGTATCAGCTACGTGATGCGATTTATGATGGCGTTCGCTTGCACGATGAAGACCCAGAAATGATCGAAGGTTTTACGCTTGAGCACCAAGAGCAACTAAACTATATGATGGAACTATCGGGGTCAGACGCATTCGACCTGCTACAGATGACGCCGTTTGCTTGGAAAGCGAGTGAAGAGTTTAAACAACAACTCACTGATGCTAAGCAATTCAACTGTGAAGCTGACTTTATGCTGCGAGTGTACCGCAAACAAATTTAATTGATATTGATTATCGTTTGCATTGAAATCTCACCTTGCCTCCTTTAGTATGCGTGTTCTTCAAGGAGGCATTTCATGCAACGTATTATTCTTATCGGATTGGCTACCCTGCTCACGGCTTGTGCTAATCAACCTTCAAACAACACTTCTCAAAAAGTGGCTAACACGCAGACGCAAGTCGTTTCCACATTCTATGACTACCAGTTTGCTTCTCCACAAGGCAAAACGCTTTCTCTTGAGGCTCTCCCTCAACAGTTGATTGATGCTGATGTGGTTCTTATTGGCGAATGGCACACTCACTCGGCAATCCATCGCTTTCAAACCGACTTCTTAAAAGCGCGCCGCAACGCCACATCAAACATCGCGCTTTCAATGGAACAATTCACTCGAGAGCATCAGGACACATTAAACCAATATCTAAATGATGAGATTGGCGAACAAGTTCTGATGTCTCAAGCGGCTGCTTGGCCAAACTACGAAAGTAATTACCGCGCGTTAGTTGAGTTCGCTAAAACCAACGACGTCGATATCATTGCGGCCAACGCACCAAAGCCGTTTGTACAGTGTATTGGCCGTAAGGGATTATCCTATCTAGATCAGCTATCTTCAGAGCAACGAAACTGGGTTGCATCCGAAGTCGATACTGGCGATAGCCCTTACAAAGAAAAGTTCATGGCTTCAATGCATCACGGCACACCAGAGCAAACAGAAAAACAATTTGCTGCTCAGGTAACGTGGGACGAAACTATGGCTGAATCGATTGTTGATTACCTAGCATCGAACCCTGAACAACAGGTGATCCATGTTGCTGGTAAATTCCACACCGAAGGTGGTTTAGGCACTGCAGCATCAATTCTACGTCGTAACCCTGATTTGAAAATTGCCATCATCAGCCCAGTTGAAGAAATCTCATCAGATAGCAGTGATTATCAGCTTAAAGTGCTTTCGCCACCGACTCGCTTTGTTAAAAAAGAGAACCGAATGAAGGCATACAAGCACCTATCTAAGCGTGGGTCCGATCTCAAGTGCGATTAAACTCGCTCTCCAGACTTAAGCTTTATTTAAGTTGAAGTCTGGTAAGCTAGAAGCCTGATAAGCGAGAAACCTAGTACGCTAAAGGCTTCTTCAATCGCGCCCTAAGATAAATATTGTTATCGGCATAGGAATTGCTTAATTACTAAGCAGACGAAAATGTAATGTGCGAATAAAAAATCATCACCACGGTGATTAATTGCACAAGTTTTTCACACCTCTGCCGATACTATATTTAAGGATAGGTAAGGAGAGCGATATGACGCCAGTAGGAACGAGTAACACTCAGCTGTATTCACCTTCGCAAATGAATGCACAAGCTAAAAGCATTGAAGCTGAAAAGCCTGCACCTCTTAAGGTTGAGCAAAATACCGTTAAGCTTTCCGATGAAGGCAAAGCCCTATTATCTGCCCTTAAAGAAATCGATAAAGAAGCGAAGAAAGTTGCAGCAGAGAATGAAACCGTAACGGATAAGGTTGAGTCATTTGCTCATGGTGCGCTTGGTATGGATCACCCAGATAAGATTGAAGAAGAGGAAGATAACTCTTATTCAGCAGGGCAATACTTATCCGCAGCGGCAACGGTTGGTGGCATTCTTCTCGCTCTGATTTAACCTTACCTCCCTTTACTGTATTCCTTTCACTGCATCGCTTGCAGTATCTATTGCACTGAGCCTCTTTCATTGCAAAAAACGATTTGTCGTCACGACAACAGACCCGATTTGTCCTAAAAAACGAGTTCACGACATAATTCCGCTCTCATTTTAATGGAATAATACTCGTGAAAAACTCTTTTGCGCTTATTGATAAGCCAACCTTTTTTGGTGCGATAGCACTCCTACTCACGATCGTCTTCCCGCTGATTATGTTCCCGACACAAGGAGCAGACTGGATTGCGGTAGCTAAAACATTTATGACAGACCAACTTGGTTTCTTGTACCTAGCGCTTGGACTCGCAGCTTGTGCCTTCATGGTTTACGTTGTGTTCAGTGACATGGGACAAATTAAACTGGGCGAAGCTGATGAAGAACCTGAGTTCAAAACCGCATCATGGGCAGCAATGCTCTTCTGTGGTGGTATCGGGGCAAGTATCTTGTACTGGGGTTGTATTGAGTGGGCTTACTACTATCAATCACCACCTTTCCAGCTAGAACCTGGCAGTGAAGAAGCCGTTCGTTGGGCTGCAACCTATGGTTTGTTCCACTGGGGTCCGATCGCTTGGTCTATTTACCTAATCCCTGCCATTCCTATTGCCTACTTTTTCTATGTACGTAAACAACCTGTACTAAAAATTTCTAGCGCATTGATGCCAGTATTGGGTGAACACCATAGCCGCGGTGTTGCCGGTAAAGTTGTCGATATCCTATTCATCTTTGGTCTATTAGGTGGTGCTGCGACAACATTAGGTTTAGCTGCCCCTCTTATTACTGAAGGTCTTAACCACCTATTCGGCTTACCGAAAAATAACCTAACTCAAGTTATGGTGCTTCTGGTTTGTACTGCGATATTCGCTTACTCATCATATGCTGGTTTGGAAAAAGGCATCAAGATCCTCAGTAACATCAACTTCTGGGGTGCCATGGGATTATTGGTATTCGTATTAATCGCTGGCCCAACGATTTTCATGCTTGAAACGGGCTTAGACTCGATTGGTCGCCTATTGTCTAACTTCTTCGTGATGGCAACGTGGGCTGAACCATTCGGCGGCTACGGTACGTTCGAAAACACGCATTTCCCACAAGATTGGACCATTTTTTACTGGGCATGGTGGCTAGTTTTTGCACCAAGCATGGGCTTATTTGTTGCGCGTATCTCTCGCGGCAGAACCATTAAACAAATGGTATCAGGCTCAATCTTCTTCGGCTCATTAGGTTGTTTCTTATTTTTCATGATCTTAGGTAACTACGGTTTATCCCTCCAGTTATCTGGTGAGTTAGATGTCGTCGCAATCCTAAACGAAGAAGGCGCAACCAAAGCTATCTTCTCAATGCTGGCACAACTGCCAATGAGCACACTAGTTATCGCTGTGTTTACCTTGCTGTGTATTATTTTCACTGCGACTACATTCGACTCGATTTCTTACATTCTAGCGTCAGTAGTACAAAACAACGTAACGGAAGAGCCAATGCGTTGGAACCGTCTGTTCTGGGCATTTACCCTATCATTCCTACCGACGATTCTAATGTTCCTTGGTGGTTTAAGTACGCTTCAAACAGCTGCGATTGTTGGTGGTTTACCTCTACTGGCTATCTCTGTGATGTTGATGATCTCAGCCGTTCGTGCAACAAGCCTCGATTTACGTCACCAAGAGAGTTACATCGAGCCAACGATTAACATCGAAGAGCTGCCGGACATGGATCCATGGTCGGCAGAAGGTATGGCACTGGCACAGTTCGAGAAAGAGAAAGACGCAGCACAAGATGCCGCAGAGCTTGAACGTGAAGCTTACAAAGCCCTTGCCGTAGTGAAAAAAGAAATCCGCGCTTATGTTCTTGAACAGGGTGCACAAATGGAAACACATGAGCTTCCTGAAAACCTACAACAAGCCCTTGAGCAGGCTGAAAACAACCTAAGCACTGCTCAAGCGAAAAAAGTAGAGTTATCAGAGCAAGCTCAGAAAGCTCGAGTCGCGTTCAATCAGGTGGTTGCTGAACTGCCACTTGCTTGACATTAGCCATGACACAGTCCATTTATTTGGACTCTCCTTAATACGACAAAGGCTCACAGAAATGTGAGCCTTTTTTTATGCTTTTCTGAAAACTTGAGTTATTGCCCAAATTCATATTGATGAAACAAATATGAAACGACTTTGACACAAATCGGTGTTCTAATCATCCCGCTTATATAAAAAGGGATAACTAATGAAGCACCTTATGAAACCAATTATTACCGCAGTGGTAACCTCTACACTCTCATTCAACGTACTTTCAGCAGAAATCAAAAATGTCATTCTGATGATTGGCGATGGCATGGGACCTCAGCAAGTTGGCTTATTGGAAACCTACGCAAACCAAGCGCCAAATTCTATCTATAAAGGGAACAAAACTGCCCTTTATCAACTTGCTCAAGAAGGGGTTATTGGTTCATCCCTGACTCACCCAGAAGATGCGATTGTGGTGGATTCGGCTTGCTCTGCAACCATGCTTGCAACGGGTATTTACAGCGGTTCAGAAGTGATTGGTATCGACTCTCAGGGTAACCATGTTGAGACAGTACTTGAGAAAGCGAAAAAAGCAGGCAAAGCGACCGGCTTAGTTTCAGACACGCGCTTAACTCACGCGACTCCAGCTTCTTTTGCCGCTCACCAACCTCACCGATCTTTAGAGAATCAAATCGCATCCGATATGCTTGCAACTGGCGCTGATGTGATGCTATCTGGAGGGCTACGTCATTGGATTCCTAAATCGACCAACGACAAAGGTGAAACCTATAAGCAACTTGAGAAACTGACTCAAGGTGACGTTTACCTAAAATCAAAGCGTAAGGACGACCGTAACCTTCTTACTGAAGCAGAGAAAAACGGCTATCAACTGGCATTTAACCGCAACATGCTAGACGACGCTGAGGGCGATAAACTACTTGGCTTGTTCGCCTACTCAGGCATGGACGACGGCATTGCATACAGCAACAAGAAAAAGAATGGCGAACGAACTCAGCCAAGCTTAAAAGAGATGACACAAAAAGCACTCAACGTTCTATCCAAAGATGAAGACGGCTTTTTCCTAATGGTCGAAGGCGGCCAAATTGACTGGGCAGGCCACAGTAATGATGCAGGAACCATGCTGCATGAACTGCTTAAGTTTGATGAAGCAATCCAAACTGTGTACGAATGGGCGAAAGATCGTGAAGATACGATCGTGATTGTAACTGCAGACCACGAAACAGGCTCTTTCGGTTTCAGCTACTCGTCTAATAACCTACCTAAACCACAGAAACGTTCTGGCGAAGCCTTCGCTGATCGCGACTATGCACCCAACTTTAACTTTGGCGCATTCGATATTCTTGATGGTTTATACAATCAGAAGCAAAGCTACTACGGCATGATTAGCAAATTTCAGAAGTTAGATAAAGCGCTGCAAACACCTGAAAAACTGGCTGAGATCGTCAACAAGAATAGTGAGTTCCCGATCACAGCTGAACAAGCGAAAAACGTATTAGCCAGTAAGCCGAACCCATACCGATTGGCTCAGCACAAATACCTATCGGCAGAAGAGGTGCCTGCTATCAACGATTTCGATGCTTTCTTCCCATATAACGATCGTGGCAACCTACTTGCTCGAGAACAAGCAACAGGTCAAAACATCGTTTGGGGTACAGGTACACATACTCACACACCAGTGAACGTGTTTGCTTGGGGCCCTGCCGAGAAGGTATTGCCAGTTTCGAAAATCATGCACCACTCAGAACTGGGTGAGTACATTAAACAACAAGTAAACTAGCCTGAATCTTTTTTGCTCGTTTAACTTTAGCGCCCTCCGGGGCGTTTTTTTGTTCTAGTTGTTGGGTTTCGTTTTTAGTGCCATCGAATAGCAAAACAGCCGCTCAAGAGCGGCTGTTTTAGAATAACTAGCGATTCGGATGATTCAAGATGTGGTCTTCCCAATCGACAACATCGATTTCGTACACCACTTTGTTACGAACGCTTTCACCAGCAGCATGCATCTCTGATTTAGAGCCCGTAATCAATGGGTGCCACTCAGGAATCGGCTTAGATTCTGATAGAAGACGGTAAGCACAAGTGTCTGGTAACCAGTGGAATTCATGAATTTTGTCACGAGTTAGCTTCAAACACTCTTCACCTGAAGTGAAGCGGTTCGGGTAGTCTTTACACGAACATGTTTTGTCGTTTAACCAACTGCACGCCACGTTGGTGTAGTAAACTTCATCGCTATCTTCATCCATTAGTTTATGTAGGCAACACTTACCACAACCGTCACACAGTGATTCCCACTCGTTCTCGGTCATTTGCTCTAGTGTCTTTTCTTGCCAAAATGGATTCGTCATAGGATTACTTCTTACTCTTTTACTGGGGTGCGTGTTATACCGCTAGCCCATAAAAAGTTCAAGGATAATAATTGTTCATTCTTTGATTCAATCAACAGCTGTCACTCTCATCATTTTTTGCTACTATCGCGCACCCTGTTATTTAGTGAGTTTAATTTGATGGAATGTCGCCTAGGTTGTGGAGCATGCTGTGTCGCTCCAAGTATTACATCTGCTATTCCTGGAATGCCAAATGGCAAGCCTGCTGGCGTGCGTTGCATTCAATTAAATGAGCAAAACCTCTGTAAGCTATTTGGTCAGTCTTCACGCCCCAAGGTGTGTCACCAATTTAAAGCTTGTCCTGTCATCTGTGGAAAAACAGATCAAGAAGCACTTGATAACCTTATTGAGCTCGAAGCAATAACCTAAGAATACTTTTCTTTTTATATATGCCCAAGATTTCACAACTTTGATAAATTTAAACTATCTTATTGATACTGGTAAAGATTAATAAGGATAGTTATGAATAAGTATATCGCAGAAATGTTCGGTACATTTTGGTTGGTGTTAGGTGGTTGTGGTAGTGCAGTCTTAGCCGCCGCTTTCCCCGATGTGGGAATTGGTCTACTCGGAGTTTCCCTCGCTTTTGGTTTAACCGTACTCACCATGGCCTTTGCTATTGGGCATATATCAGGTTGTCACCTCAACCCTGCTGTCACCATCGGTCTATGGAGTGGTGGTCGCTTTGATGGCAAAGATGTTGCACCTTATATTATTGCCCAAGTGATTGGCGGTATTATCGCGGGTGGCGTGCTATTTGTTATAGCTTCCGGCCAAGCAGGTTTTGACGTTGTCTCATCAGGCTTTGCTTCAAATGGCTATGGTGAACACTCTCCTGGTGGTTATTCACTTACCGCTGCACTCGTGTGTGAAGTTGTCATGACCATGGTGTTCCTGTTCGTGATTATGGGCGCAACCGATTCAAAAGCACCGGCTGGATTTGCACCTATCGCTATCGGTCTTTGTTTGACCCTAATTCACCTTATCAGTATCCCTGTAACCAATACCTCAGTGAACCCCGCTCGAAGTACTGGCGTAGCTGTGTTTGTCGGTGATTGGGCTGTGTCGCAATTATGGCTATTCTGGGTTGCACCGATTATTGGAGCCGTGATTGGAGCCGTGATATACAAAGCAATACGTGGGAAGGATTAAGCATTAAATAGATAAGAGTTTAGAACAAATAAAAAGCCGCTCAATGAGCGGCTTTTTTAGATCTTATGACGACCGAGTAAGGAGTGCGAAAGCGTGGTGCCATCCACCAGCTCTAGCTCACCACCAACGGGAACACCATGGGCGATACGACTTGCGTTCACTTCATGGGCATTACATAGCTCAGCAATGTAATGCGCTGTTGCTTCCCCTTCAACTGTCGGGTTGGTCGCTAGAATTACTTCAGTGATATCACCACGACGTAAACGGTAATCCAAAACATCGAGACCGATATCACTTGGACCGATACCATCAAGTGGTGAAAGATGCCCCATAAGCACAAAGTAACGACCTGAATATTGGCCAGTTGCTTCAATGGCTGCAATGTCTGCAGGGCTCTCAACTACACAGATTTGACCGTTATCCTGACGTTTAGGATTGGTACAAATGTGGCAAGTCTCTTCTTCAGTAAAAGTACGGCACTCATTACAATGACCAATTTCAGTCATTGCTTGGCTAAGAGCTTCAGCCAACTGCAGGCCGCCTTTTCTATCGCGCTGTAACAAATGAAAGGCCATACGCTGCGCCGACTTGGGGCCAACCCCAGGTAGACAACGTAAGGCCTCCATCAAATGTTCCAGCATATGACTGGTACGCATATTTAACCGTTCTAACTTTTAAAGTAACGGCCTATTCAAGATAGGCCGTTGATAGAGACAAGTCTCTTATAAATAAGTCGCTTAGAAAGGCATTTTCATACCTGGTGGAAGTTGCATCCCACCAGTTACGCCAGCCATTTTCTCTTTTTGAGTCTCTTCAACACGACGAGCTGCATCGTTGAAAGCGGCTGCGATAAGATCTTCAAGCATCTCTTTATCGTCTTCCATTAGGCTTTCATCGATATCAACGCGACGAACACTGTGACTACCAGTAATCGTAACTTTTACAAGGCCAGCACCTGACTCACCTGTAACTTCCATATTTGCGATTTCTTCTTGAAGCTTTTGCATGCGCTCTTGCATTTGCTGGGCTTGCTTCATCATGTTGCCCATACCGCCTTTACCAAACATGTTATTACTCTCTGGTCTAATTGGTTTATATAAAATCATTTAAGCTACTAAGGGCTTAAATGGGGGTTAAAGCTCTGTGATTCAACCCCACGAGTTCAGTTCTCTGATTTGCTTTCCAAGGATGATATGCCCATCACTAAATGAAAGGGATATCGATCCTGATAGAACGTTGCGTTGGAGGAACGTTATATTGGACGAACGCTATCTCTATCAAGCTCGGCAGCAAAACGTCTTTCGATAAACTGTACGTTGGCATCGTTCTCCAAACTGGAAAACGCGTCTTTCAACTTGCTTTGATACAGCCTTTCTCTTAATTCTAGTGGCGTTTCCCCACCATCGCCGATTTCCACACTCAAATGACACTCTTCTCCAAGCACAGCATTGAGCGACTGTAATAGCTCGCTTTGTGCACGGTCGGTATTCAAGTGAGCTTGGCTCGCTCTCAACGTTAAGGCAATCGAAGTGCCATTTTTATCAAACACTGAGTTCAACGCTAACTGTTCAACAAGCTTCGCGGTCTCTAGCTTTTGAATCGTGGCGGACCAGTCATCTTGAGCAATAGATTCTTTGAGCAATTTCTCGACCATTTCTGGTGTCTTAATGTGCTCAAGCGCGCGCTTGATCTGAGTAGGTGTAAGCTCTTTGCTGACTTCTTTTACTACAGGTTTAGACGGTTTCCAACGGTAAGGTTCATTATCATTGGTAACATTTTCTGTCGAAGAGGTCTTTAAAGAAGCTGGCGACACCCGCTCAGAACCACCGTGTTGCTGAGCAACTCGGTCAAGAACTGAAGTTTTAGCTGGTGTCGCTTTAGCCTTTTTTGGCGTTGAACCTTTGCTTTCTGGAGTTGCACTGCCTCTGCGTTGAGAACGCAGTTGGTGACGTAAACCACTCATTGGCGATGAAGTGCGTGCTGGTTGTTCTTGTTGCGTCGGTTCAGTGCTTGCCTGTTGAGGCTGGCTCTGATTCGTCGCTTGATTCTGCTGTGGTGGTATTTGCTGAGTCGCAGGACTCATCGCTTGCTCTGCACCGTAGCTAGGACGCTCGTCGTAAGCAGGTGGCGCATCATACTGACTGTGAGGGTAATCCTGCTCTGGATAACCTTGGTTGCCTGAATGATCAGCGTAACCTTGCGAATCTGAATATTGCGCCGGGTTCTGTTGTTGATGTTGTTGCACAGGCTGCTGCTGAACAGGAGCTTGTTGAGGCGCTTGTTGCTGTACTTGAGGCTGCGAAACCACAGGAGCCTGAACTGGCTGCCTCGAAGCTGCCATTGGCGCTGGCTGGCTCACAGGCTGAGCAACACTTTGAGCTGGAGCTTGACCTTGAACTGCTTGCGCTGGGCGAGTCGACTCAGTCGAGATAGCCGTCGCACTAACTTGCTCTGCAGGTCTGAATGCCAACATACGCAGAACCACCATCTCAATGCCAACACGAGCGGTTGGTGATAATGGAAGGTCTTGACGCCCTTTCAACACAATCTGATAGTACAGCTGGATATCTTGTGGGCTCAACGCTTTGCTAAGCAGTTCTAGACGTTCAGCATCAGGCTGCGCTTTATCTAAGGTTGATGGCAGCGCTTGGTACATGGCCAGACGATGCAATTGGGTCGCAAGTTGACTCAACAACCCATCCCATTCCACGCCATTCTCAGCAAGACCTTGGATGCAAGCCATCGCCACTTGTGGCTGCTTACTGCTGATAGCTTCAAGTAGATGAATCGCTTGATCAGTGTCCAGAGTACCGAGCATATGAGCCACAGTGTCTGTTTCAACATTACCGTTACCCAACGCAATAGCTTGATCCGTTAGACTCAGTGCGTCACGCATACTGCCGTCAGCAGCATGAGCAATCATACCAAGTGCACGAGACTCAGAGGTCACACTTTCTTGTTCAAGAATATGATCGAGTTGCTCGTGGATATTATCGACGCTAATCGGCTTGAGATGAAACTGAAGACAACGCGAGAGAATCGTAACCGGAAGCTTTTGTGGATCAGTCGTTGCGAGCAAGAACTTCACATACTCAGGCGGCTCTTCTAAGGTTTTTAGAAGCGCGTTGAAACTGTGCCTAGACAGCATGTGTACTTCATCGATCAGGTAAACCTTGAAGCGACCACGTGCAGGCTTGTACTGGACGTTGTCCAGAAGCTCGCGGGTATCTTCAACCTTAGTTCGAGATGCAGCATCGATTTCGAGAAGATCAACAAAACGACCTTCATCGATCTCTTTACAGGTTGCACACTCACCACAAGGTGTTGAGGTAATGCCTGTTTCACAGTTTAGGCCCTTAGCGAATAAGCGGCCGATGGTCGTTTTACCGACACCTCGAGTCCCGCTGAACAGGTAAGCATGGTGCAACCTGTTCTGGCTAAGTGCATTCTCTAATGCTGTTAAAACATGGGCTTGACCAACCACTTCTTTGAATTTGGTTGGTCGCCATTTTCGCGCTAACGCAAGATAGCTCATGAATAATTCCGAAAGGATTAGTGACCGTCGAATTCGCAGATGCTAAACACTTCAAGATCTAAACCTTGTAAGCGTTTTTCACCACCGATTTCTGGAAGGTTAATAACGAATGCAGCGTGCTCTACAACACCGCCAAGTTGACGGATCAACTTAGTTGTTGCTTCAATCGTACCGCCAGTTGCTAATAAGTCATCAACCATAAGGACTTTGTCGCCTTCAACGATAGCATCCGTATGGATTTCTAACGTATCCGTGCCGTACTCAAGTTCATAAGATTGTGCCACGACTTCACGAGGTAACTTGCCCGGCTTACGAACAGGAACAAAGCCAACACCTAGCTCTAGAGCTAAAGGTGCACCAAACAAGAAACCACGAGCTTCAGTACCCACGATCTTAGTAAAGCCCATGTCCTTATAAGTTTCCGCTAACAGTTCGATCGTCGCTTTGTACGCGGCTGGATCTTCCATCAAGCTTGTCACGTCACGGAATAAGATACCCGCTTTTGGGTAATCAGGAATGGTTTTGATGCTTGCTTTGATCAGAGCGATTTTTTCTGTGTTCATAATCTTATGCACTTCATTAGGCCGCTTTCCAAACTCTCATTAACGAGTCGAACACGTTAATGCACTGGATTAAGGAAAGGTACGATTGGTATTCATTGCAACGAGAGTCATAACTCTGATTGCTGAAATAATAAACGCCCGCTATTGAAGCAGGCACACTGGCTTAATGGTAGTGATTTTCTTTGCTGTCAGCAACCAACTCATGGGTTGGAAGTCGCATAAACCATGTGAGAAGAATAACAAGTACACAAATTAGGAAGGCCTTGACCCAAATGATCGGGGCAAAGTAGATCGATAACGCAAAACTCAACAAGATAAAGAATACGCCACGCGTTTTAACTTGTTTGGTCACAGCACCATGTTGATACCAATTGTTCAGTAGCGGGCCGAGTGTTTTATGCTCATGCATCCATTTGTGAACTTTAGGGTTACTTCGCATGAAGCATGCGCTAGCAAGAAGGAGAAAAGGTGTTGTGGGCAGAACAGGTAAAACAATACCTAAAACCGCGAGGAATATACAAAGGCCACCAGCAATATTCAGGCTTAGAACTCGAACGCTAATTGTGGCCTCCTTGAGTTAGCTATCATAGGTTGACTAAAATAACTTAACTAGAATGTTGCGTAGCCATTGAATACACGAATCAACGTTAGTGTTGCTGGTAGCAATGGAATCATTAAAAATGCGGCTAAAAAACCGAGAAAATAGAATACATTAAACGGGTCTTTAAAGTCTTTGTTATCTGCCATGATTGCTTCTTATTTTTGTTAGTAAAGGTAAGTATCTGGCGAACCAAACCCTTTTTGCTAAATCGACATTTAACAAAAAAGGCATAGCCACACCATTTGCGCAACTATACCTTAATCAATTATTCACAAAAACCGAGGAAAAATAGGGTTAATCGGTTGACCCTTGGTGGATATCTAAGCTGAAACTCGCAGAACCCAGTAGGCTTAATGTCAGCTGACAGCCCTGTTGAATGGGCAAGTCACGAGTAATGAAGTTCTTCTTACAATTTTCTCCCAAACGTTCACCAGCAGCAATGTGTTGATTCAACTCACCATTTGACCACTGCCCGTCTAAGCCCGCAGGCAAAATAGAAATAGTACCTTCAGCGAGATCAGCGACACCGAACAAAGCGTTAACCGGTGTTGCACATTTGGAGCATTGAATGCCTTTCTCTAGAATCTCAGCAATATCTTTGAGATCAACGTTAAAATCTTTTCTATTGCGTATGTAATCATGGAATAGCGCTCTCACCAACAGGGTACTGGCTGAGCTGCCATTATCGGAAGAAGCCGAGTCGACGAGGTAAAAAGCAAACTGTCCGTTCATCATCCACGCGTAATCAAAAACAAGCGGCATCATTTCTGTCGACTGTAACAATCGATAGCTACAACGCCATGAGCCTTGTCGTGTGTCTTTCTCTGGAAGCAGCGCGTGCAATAAGTCTCTTGCAGCACTCGGGTTCTCTTGCAGGTAGTTTAGATGCCAATGCAACTCTTGGTCTTCTGGGATCTCTCCCCCATCATCGACACAAAACCATTGGCTTGAAAAATCTCGTTGGTCTGAAATGTTATCGAACGAATCTGTCAATGTATTCGCAATTGCACTTCCTAAGTGACCGTGATCCTCTAGAGGTTTCGCTAAAAAGTCTTTGATACCAAAACGCAGTGCTTTTGCGACATCAGACATATCATCGGTGCCAGACACAACGATCATAGGCAATGACGGGTACTCCAAGCTGAGCTCTTCTACCAGCTCTATGCCGTCCAAAATCGGCATTGATAAGTCACACACAATTAAATCTGGCGCTGAGTCTCTAAGCTTTTGCAGAGCGTCCAGTCCATTTTCAGCCTCAACCACGTTATAACCAATCTTGTCTAAATAGGCGCTGGTTATACGGCGAAAAATAGGATCATCATCAACCAACATAACGCATTTCTGGTTGGGAACTTCCTGAGCCGAGGTCATTACTGGCTGACTGTGAGTTTTGTACATAATCTCTAACCTCACAAAACTAAGTCGAATTATTATTGTTATCTGTTTTAAGAACTAATATAAAACTTAGTAATAAAATGCTAAATACACAAATGTGCACTCTTTACTGGTAATTCGTGACAAGGGTTGGAATACTGGTAAATAGTGCAACGAGTTGACTTAACGCAAACATTGATCTCAATATTACGTATAAATTAGATGAGATTGTAAACAAATGTGTCTGGATTTATGAAATTAGATGATTTAAACCTCTTTCGACTCGTCGTTGAAAATGGGAGCTACACCGCAACATCGCGCAAGACTATGATTCCGGTTGCGACCATTACACGACGCATCCAAGCCCTAGAAGACTCTTTAAACCTAAGGCTTCTCAATAGACACGCGCGTAAACTCTCTTTAACAGAGGCTGGCGAACGTTTTTTCAATGAATGCTCACCGTTATTACAACGTCTGTCTTCTACTGCAGAAGAACTCACTGACGTGTGTAAGGGTGCTTCAGGGAAGATTCGCATTACCGCCCCCTCTAACCTGACCAAGCGCATGATGATGCCGATGTTCAGCGAATTCATGACTCAATACCCTGATATCAATATTGAGTTAATGATGAATAACCAAGCTGATCAGCTCGACCCAACAGAGTGGGATGTCATTTTCAGAGTTGGCCCGCAGCGTGATTCAAGCTTGATCGCCAGAAAGATCAGTGAAGTCAAAGACATTCTGATCGCGAGCCCTGACTATTTAGCGAAGAACCCAGCTCCAAGCCACGCTGAAGAACTGGCGAATCATTCTTTACTCAAAGGTTACCCGCTGATTAAGTGGCAGCTGAGTAATTCGAATGACGAGACAGTTGTTAATAGCGAGAAAGGTCGTTTCAATGCAAATGCGCTTAATGTCGTGAGACAAGCCTGTTCAGAGGGCCTAGGTATCACCCTAATGCCTGATGTCATGATCCGTGAGTACATTGAAGATGGCAGCTTAGTGCAAGTCTTAGAAGACTGGAGTGCTAACCCTCGTGATATTTACATGCTTTATAACCACAAAGACCACCTGCCAGAGAAGGTTAGATTGTTTATCGATTTTGTGATCGCATACCACATTCACTAAGATTCAATCCCCTTCCCCGCAAACAAAAAAACCAGAGCCGATGCTCTGGTTTTTATTACTCATGTTTTATGAGTACGCTAAGCGCCTTCGTTATGTAACTCTAGGTTAGCAAGATCTTGTTGAATCTCACGCTCAACCTTCGAATCGTCATTACGTAAAGAATCTAGGAAATCTAAGTACGCTTGGTCGATATCGCCTGTTACATACTCACCGTTGAATACAGAAGTATCAAAACGAGAGATGTCTTGATTACCCATACCTACAGCAGAGATTAAGTCTGGTAGCGTTTGGAAGATCAAAGCGTCTGCGCCAATCTGCTTACAAATCGTTTCGTTATCACGGCCATGAGCAATAAGCTCAGTCGCGCTTGGCATATCGATGCCGTAAACATTCGGGAAGCGAACCTCAGGAGCAGCAGAAACCATGAACACTTTGCTTGCACCAGAATCACGAGCCATCTCAATGATCTGCTCTGATGTTGTACCACGAACAATCGAGTCATCAACCAATAGAACGTTCTTACCTTTAAACTCAGAACGAATCGCGTTGAGTTTACGGCGAACCGACTTCTTACGTTGCTGCTGACCAGGCATGATAAACGTGCGGCCAACGTAACGGTTTTTCACGAAACCTTGACGATATGGCTTATCAATCGCTTGAGCAATGCGTAGCGCGATATCATTTGATGTTTCAGGAATTGGAATAACCACGTCAATGTCTAGGTCAGCGTACTCTTCTTTAATACGCTTACCTAACATCTCACCCATCTCAACGCGTGCGCTGTAAACCGAAATTTTATCGATGAATGAATCAGGACGAGCAAAGTAAACAAACTCAAAAATACATGGGTTTAGTTGTGGGTTGTCTGCGCATTGTTTAGTGAAAAGCTCACCATCGAATGTTGCGTAGATAGCTTCACCAGGAGCAACATCGCGCATAAAATCAAAACCAACAGCATCTAACGCTACTGATTCAGACGCAACCATGTACTCTGTTTTACCGTTAATTTCACGCTTACCAAGACACAGTGGACGAATACCATGTGGGTCACGGAATGCGATCATGCCGTGGCCGATGATCATCGCTGTCACTGCATAAGCACCACGAATAGTACGGTGCACGTTTGCAACTGCGCGGAACACATCTTCTGAAGTCACATTACCTTTAACCGTATCGATCTCATGAGCCAATACGTTCAGTAGAACTTCAGAATCAGACGTTGTGTTGACATGACGGCGGTCTTTTTCGAACAACTTCTCACGAACTTCACTTGCATTCGTTAGGTTACCGTTGTGCGCCAACGTGATGCCAAAAGGAGAGTTTACGTAGAAAGGTTGCGCTTCAGAAGCACTCGAACTTCCCGCTGTAGGATAACGAACATGACCAATACCAACGTTACCTTGGAGGCGCTGCATGTGTTTTGCTTCAAAAACATCTTTAACTAAACCGTTCGCCTTACGCAGACGGAAACGATTGCTTTCTATGGTACAAATACCAGCGGCATCTTGGCCACGATGCTGCAATACCGTTAAAGCGTCATAAATAGACTGGTTTACAGGTGTTGAACCCACGATTCCAACAATACCACACATGTCCTAATCCTCGATTTTCGACATTAACTGGCGCTAAAGCGCGCCAGAAGATAAGAAACTTGATGTCGCTTCGATATGTTCAAAAAAAGGCTCAATTACCATTTTAAAATGTGGAACGAGTTGAGAATTATCCCACCATTCACTTTTATTAAAACTAGTAAACGTATCAACAAAGAAAAGTATTGCTGAAACAATTAGTACACCCCGCAGTGCACCAAAGACAATACCTAGTACTCTATCAGTACCGGATAAACCTGTTTTTTGAACTAGCTGGCCGATGACATAGTTAACTAAGGCACCAACAACTAACGTTGCAACAAATAATGCTGCTATCGCAGTTCCGTTTCGAAACATCTCATCTTCAATATTGGTGAAGTACATGGCTAATTTAGCGTAGTACTGGCTAGCAATAAAAAATGCTCCAAACCAAATAACAAGTGATAACGCTTCTTTAGCGAAACCGCGAACTAAACTGATCACGGCAGAGAAGCCGATCACGCCTAAAATGACAAAATCTAACCAATTCATGAATTCTTCATCTTAAGTTGGCGCGCATTTTAACAGAAAAAATGCTGACGCAAACGTTTTCTTATGGATTTAACGGTTTAAATTTGAGCAATTGGCCTTTTGAACCCGTAATTTTTTCTAATTCCTTAATTTGTCGCTCAAGTTTGGATTTAGAGACATCGGGACCAATAATTACTCGCGTAAAAGTTTTTTCTTGCTTCGTGTGGGCTTGGTAACCGCGCTTTTGTAAATCCTTAACCATGCTTTTTGCATTGTCAGCATTCTTCAAAGCCATCAATTGAATGAGCCAAGCACTGTCTTGGTATTCATTTTTTTCAGGTACCGGTTTAACCACCACTTTCACTTTATCTGCTTCTTTATTATTTGAAGCCGACGCAGTTTGGGTTTCTGAATCACCACTTTCAATCACTTGCTCAACCGGAGAGTCCGGTAATGCAATCTGATCTTCCACAGGTTCAAGAACCTCAAACACCTCTACATTACTATCAAGCTCAGGCTTAATCGGAATGCTTGCAAACTCCTCTTTATAGTGGAGCTTCTTACCATCAAGTACATCTGGCAATACGATAACGCCAATCGCCACTAAAATGATGGTGCCGACTAATCGGCTTTGGAATTTACTTGCCATTTAGTTTCCTTTTTTCTGCCAATGCTCCAAGACTTCACCAACAGTATGGAAAGAACCAACCACCAACACAACATCATCACCTTTAACAGAAGCTAAAGCTGCCTCAAACGCCGTTACAGGGTTTGTATGCTGCTCTAGGCCTTCAGGCAAGCTTTCACATAACTCGGCAGCGGTTGCCGCACGAGGGCCTTGCAGTGAAGCTGGGTACCAATGAGTTGCAACTGGTGCTAATACTTCCAATGTCGCGGGAATATCTTTGTCATGAAGCATGGCGACTACAACGTGTAAATTTTTTCCGGCATACTTTTGAGTAACTTGTTGTGCAAAATACTCAGCAGAATGTGGGTTGTGCGCCACATCTAACACTATTACGGGTTGGTCGCTAATTTGTTGCATACGCCCTGGAAGCTGTGCGTTGTTCAAACCGTTAACGACGTTCACATCGCTAATGCTAAGATCTGAAGTCCCTAGCGCCATTAATGCGGTTGCCGCGTTCGGTAGCGGTAAGCTAGGAATAGGCAATGCGTCCAGTCGAAATGCACCGCTGTTCCAATTCCAACTATCGCCATTCACTTCGTAGGTATATTGAATACCCACTTGGTAAAATTCAGCGTTAATGTCATCGGCATGTGCAGCAACCGTTGCTGGCGGCTTAGGTTGACCACAGATAGCTGGCTTACCACTGCGATAGATACCCGCTTTCTCAAAACCAATCACATTAATGTCATCACCTAGCCAATCAACGTGGTCGACAGCCAAACTGGTGATCACAGACACATCATGCTCAACAATGTTCGTCGCGTCTAAACGCCCGCCTAGGCCCACTTCTAACAACACAACATCAACCGCTTCGGTTTGAAACGCACGTAACGCCGCTAAAGTGCCGTATTCGAAGAAGCTCAGGCTGATTTCACCACGCTCTTTCTCAATGAAGTCGAAAGATTGAACCATCTTTTCATCAGACAGATCTTGGCCGTTAATACGAACGCGTTCGTTATAGCGAATTAAGTGAGGAGAACTGTAGACACCAACGGAGTAACCAGCGTCCAATAGAATTGCTTCCATTAGGGCACATGTTGAGCCTTTGCCATTAGTTCCGGCAACGGTAATCACGTGTTTAGCAGGTTTGGTGAGGTTTGCCTTAGAGGCGACGGCCTGAACTCGGTCTAACCCAAGGTCAATAGCGCTTGTGTGGATGTTTGATAAATAATCAAGCCACATCTCCAAAGAGGATGTGGCTTGAGGAATAGGTTGTTGACTCATCTAACTCATAACCATGATTAAGTAGGTTTGTTAGAAGGTACTTTACCCTTTTTCTGGCGCTTCTGGTACTTCATAAGTAGCTTCATTCGGTGAATCGTTCACAGAAACTACTAATGGTGAAGGCTGGTTGGTCATTTTAGCAACAAGGCTTGCAACGCGCTGACGCATCTCACGACGGTCAACAATCATGTCGATAGCACCGTGGTCAAGTAGGAACTCACTACGTTGGAAACCTTCAGGAAGGTCTTCACGTACTGTTTGTTCAATTACACGACGTCCAGCGAAACCGATCAGTGCTTTTGGCTCACCAATGTTGATATCGCCAAGCATTGCCAAACTTGCAGAAACACCACCCATTGTTGGATCAGTCATGACTGAAACAAACGGTAGGCCTTTCGCAGATAAACGCTCTAGCGCTGCACTGGTTTTTGCCATTTGCATTAGAGACATAAGCGCCTCTTGCATACGTGCACCACCACTTGCAGAAAAACAAACTAAACCACAGTTGTTCTCGATAGCAGCATCTACCGCTTTCACAAAACGAGCACCAACAACAGAACCCATTGAACCGCCCATGAATGAGAATTCAAAAGCACACGCTACGATAGGTAAACCAAGCAGTTCGCCTTTCATTGCAACTAATGCATCTGTCTCACCACTGTTTTTCTGAGCAGTAGAGATACGTTCTTTGTAACGCTTAGAATCTTTAAACTTCAGTTTGTCTTGTGGCTCAAGATCAGCACCTAGTTCAACACGCTCACCTTTGTCTAGGAATGTATCCAGACGACGACGAGCTTTCATGCGCATGTGATGATCACATTTTGGACATACTTCTAGGTTACGCTCAAGTTCAGCATGGTAGAGAACCTGCTCACAAGAAGTACATTTAGTCCAAACACCCTCAGGGATAGACGCTTTACGAGATGTAACGATGTTGCTTTTTTCTAAAATCTTTTCAAGCCAACTCATGGAAGACCTTTTTGTTTCGATTCCTCCGCTTGATTGCGAAAGAAATAAATTTGGGAATTATGCGTGAGAATTAAAGCACATAAAACAGCGACTGTAGATAAAAAACTGGTTGTACCTATTTTCTCACGCTATTTTACGCACGAAACCGTAATAATTTTTGAACCTAAGTCTCACATTTAGTTCAAATTATCCGGTAAGAATAGAGGACCAATGGGTTCTCGTGGTAGCTCAAAATGTTCAGGATAATCAACATCAACCAGATACAAACCTTCCGCTTTTGCGGTCGCGCCTGCTACTTTTCGATCTTTAGCCTCTAAAAGCCACTGGATCCATTCTGGTTTCTGCTCACCTTTACCTACCGCAATTAAGCTGCCAGTAATATTCCTCACCATGTGGTGAACAAACGCATTCGCTTTAATATCAATCACGATGTAGTGTCCGTGACGAGTCACATTTAAGTGAATCATATTTCGCCATGGGCTACGAGATTGACAATGTGTCGCTCTGAATGAAGTGAAGTCGTTCTCGCCTAACAAGTACTGACCCGCTTCATGCATTTTTTTCTCATCAAGGTGACCATGATAGTGGCTCACTCCTGAGTTAAGAATGCCTGGGCGCAGTGCATGGTTAAAGATAATGTAGCGGTAACGACGAGCGGTAGCAGAAAAGCGAGCATGAAAATCTTCATTCACTTCTGTCGCCCAACGAACAGCAATATCTTTCGGCATGTTGGCATTAGCGCCCATAGTCCATGCCACCATTTTACGATCGACATTAGTTTCAAAGTGAACGACTTGTCCCGTACCGTGAACACCGGCATCCGTTCGGCCTGCGCACATAACTTCTACAGGGTGATTCGCGACAACAGAAAGAGCCTTTTCCAATTCTTCTTGGACACTTTTCACGTCTCGTTGGCGCTGCCAACCAAAGTAGTGGGTACCGTTGTATTCAATACCTAAAGCAATTTTCATGTTCTTGTTCTCTTTGAAAATGGGCGAGAAGTATATACGGAAATCAGTTCTACCCCAAATCGGATGGGGTCAAATCTTCAATATTAAAAGAAAGGTCTACAAAAAATAAAGGGTAGCCAATGCCACCCTTTACGTATCGTTTAATTTATCGGCCGTTAATCGTATCGATAAGGTTCTTAGCCTCACGACGAATATCATCACTGCCGTCGACTATCGCTTCCTCTAAGAGCTTTATCGCTCCTTGTGAGTCACTCATCTCGATATAGATTTTAGCTAAATCAAGCTTGCCCGCGGCTTCTGCATTGCTGTCGACATCATAATTACCAATGTCACCGATTACATCTGGGAACTCGTTAAGGCCAACATCCAGCTTCAGCTCTTCGTCATCTGGATTAATCGCGTCTTCGCCCTCTTGTTCCACTTGAGCCATCAGTTCATCAATCGTCATGTATTGCTTATCACGACTGCTACCTGGTTCCGTTAGGTTATCTTGCTGAGCCCAATTCTCTTCTTTGATTTTAGGTTCAGCTTGTTGCTCAGCTGACGCCCAAATCTCTTGTTGATCATCAGGCACATCATTGTGCATGCTCGATTGTTGCTCTGGCGCTAAATTAAAACCTTTCCAATCTTCACCACCGACTTCAAGCATCGCATCAATATCAAGCCCTGCGCTATCAATCGACGTTGCATCCAATGGTTTATCGAACATGTTGTCGACAGAGTCTTGAACATCTTCTGAAAGTAACTCAGCCAGCGCTGTTTCATCAAAATCATCAAACCCTTCTAGAGGTTCGTCTTGCACTGCTGTCGGTGCTGAGTTTGATTCTGTAGGCGCTAATTCTGAAACCGAACCCGGTAACTCATCTGATTGTCCGAAAGCCGCCAGTTCAGGCTCTTTCGCATCTGATAAATCGTCTGCGTCCGAGAAAGCGTCTGTATCCGAGAAATCATCAGCATGACTGAAGCTTTGCGGGTTTGAGAACAAGTCATACAGCGCGTCTTGCTCTTCACCTTGCGGGCTGAAAGACGTTAATGGTGTTGGCTTCTCAGCAAACGCATCAGAGATAGCTTCATCTTCACCGTATTCTGGCAGATCAAGCACATCCAGCTCTACGCCTTGGTCTTCCGCTACCGGTTCTGCACTGCTTTGTTCAATATCGTCTAAAACTGAGTCCGCTTTGGCACTCTCTTCATCGTATTCTGGCAGGTCAAGATCATCGAATTCGAACTTCTCAGTACCATCAGATAGGTCTTGCTCTAACTGAGCTTCATCAGGTTCACTAACCACTTCCGCTAACGCATCGTCTTCACCAAACTCTGGAAGTTCGAAATCGTCGAAAGAGAACTCTTCTGATTCCACTGTCGGCTCTTCAGCTTTAAGCTCAGGAGCAACAGCACTTGCTTCAGGGGCTAACGGGCTGACTTCAGGCTCAAGGCTATCAGGAGCGTCTACAGACGTTGGTGTTGGCTCTAACGCAGCTTGTGTATCAGCCTCAGCTAATGCGTCTTCCTCGTCAAACTCAGGAAGCTCAAAGTCATCAAACGAAAATTCTTCTTCGTCTTCTTGCTCAACCTCTTCAACTTGTTCCGCCACTTCAGCATGCGAGGCAGCTTCAACTTGCGGCTCAGCGTTTAATTGAGATTCAGCATCTAAAAGAGGCTCAACAGCAGGTGCTACCGGTTCTGGTGTTACTTCGGCATCAACGTCTGCCAAAGCGTCTTCTTCGTTAAACTCAGGAAGCTCAAAGTCATCAAACGAAAATTCTTCTTCGCCTTCTTGCCCTACCTCTTCAACTTGTTCTGCCACTTCAGCTTGTGGTGCAGCTTCAACTTGCGATTCAGCATCTAACAGAGACTCGACAACAGGAACCACAGGCTCTTCCGCTACTTCATCAGCTTGTGCCAATGTTTCTTGTTTAGCCGTGTCTTCTTCAATCAGCCAATCATCGTCTTCTGGCACACCGAATTCATTTGGAATGATTTCAGGCATATGCGCTGCACGAGCTGGCTCTGGCTCTGGCTCTGGCTCTGGCTCTGGCTCTGGCTCTGGCTCTGGCTCTGGCAAGGATTCAACAACATCGTCGAGTTGATCGCTACCTTGAATTTTAGGTTCGAAGTCAAAATCAGAGTCAATGTTTGCTGGAGACTCTACATCATCGATAGCTTCCGCTAACCAATCTTCAACCGTCTCTTCATCGTCTTCGGAAATATCATTTAAAGATGATGGCGAAACTTCATGTTGTACTCTTGAAGCGGGTTCTAGAGCTTCATCTGATGGCATCTCAACGTCAGACATTGAGTTATCAGATAGCAGTGAATCAATATCCAGTTCATCGACGTCATCAGGTGACATTACTTCAGCTGGTGAAAGTACTTCAGGTGATGGAATTGCTTCATCTGCAGAGGCTTGAGTCGGTTCTGAAGGAGAATCAAATTCATCTTCTAAAACAAGACCTTCAGAACTTGAAGCTGGCTCTTCAACCGATGTTAATGCGTCGCTATCAGAAGACATCAACTCATCAATCAACGCTTCGTCTGTTGTTTCTAGTGAATCATCAAGTAGCGCATCCGTTGCAGGTGCAACACCAAATAGATCATCGATAAAGTCATCGCGATTAAAGTCTTCATCTTTTTCTGATTTAACATCAGCACTGTCTTGCGTCAGCTCCGAATCTAACAACTCTTCATTAGCTTGTTCTAGCTCAACTTCAGAAGGTTCAGGCGTTAACTCAGTAAGCTCAGCATCAGAATTAAGTTCATCGCTGGTTTTGTCTAAATCTAAGGCAGCGTCTAACTCTTTATCAAACGCTTGTTCTTCAGATTCAAGTTCGTCTTCAATACCGCTTGTCAGTAAGTCATCAAACGGGTCTAAAGATTCCGATTTTTGTGTCTCGGTTTCATCCGTTGAAAGCGTATTATCTGACAATTCACTATCAAGGAAGTCATCTAGTAAGTCAGTACTCTCAGCGTCAAGTTCGAAGTCATCATCAGGATCCCCAATCAATTCATCCAAGGTTTCCGTGCTGTCTTCACTGATATTCAACTCATCATCCGTCGACAAACCTGAAAGCTCTTCCAGCTCAGATAGAGCATCGAAACCAAGCGGCTCATCTTCAGACTCTTTGTCTGATTCACTGTCCAGCATCTCGTCAAGCAGATCGGTAGAATTGCTTAAATCAACGTCGTCCCCTTCAAGTTGCTCATCAAGCAGATCAAGATTAGGAATATCAAGTGATGGTTCTTCTGAAGCTGGCTCGCTCTGAGGTTGATCAGATAGAGCGGATTCATCTTCATTTTCTAATGGCTGATCAAACTGAGCCAAAATATTTTCGATGTCATCATCAGACGCTAAGCCGCTATTCAGGCTTGAGCTAATCTCACCATCGTTATCAAGGTTAAACGGGTCATTACCTTGTTCATTTTGCGCCGCAACTTGAGCAAAGATATCGTCAATATCATCTTCTACGCTAGGAGCCGAAGGTTGAGGGGCTTGTTGTTCCGAGATAAGAGCATCGATATCAAATTCGTCGTTGCTCAAATCAGCAGGGGCAGCTTCGCTCTGCTGTTCTGAGATAAGCGCATCAATGTCAAAGTCATCCGTCACTGACGTACCGATAGCTGGAGCCGAATCGTTTTGTTCTTCAGATATCAAGGCATCAATATCAAAGCTATCGTCATCTTCGTCATCAAGCGCAAACAAATCATCCAATAATGATTGGTCTAATTCATTCGAACCTAAGTCTTCTGTCGCTGACTCTTGAGCGAGTAACGCTTCAATATCATCGGCAGACATTGGATTATCATCAGAAAGATCGAAATCGCCTTCATCGGAATCCAGCGCGCTTTCAACCGTTTCGTCTAATGCACGCTCCATCTCTTCAAGGCCAAGAGCTTTATCTTCGCCATTAACGCTGATGCCATTGCTGCTGTCTAAATCAAGATCATCAAAGTTCGTGTCTAAGTCGCCGTTTTCTCCGATGCTCGCAAATGGGTCATCGTCTTCACCGTCTAAGTTGAAATCAAGATCCGATTCATCTAAGCCTGCAAAGACATCGTCTTCCTCTGCTAGTGCTTGGTCGTCGAACAACTTATTCGCGTCATCCTCGGTACCAAACAATTCATCATCGAGAGACAGTTCATTATCAAGGTCGTCTATTTCATCACCTAAGGTGATTGGCGCGACACTGCTCGGTTGAGGCTGAATAGGCTGTTCTTGAGTCGTTTGTTGCTGCTCATCATTTTTAGAACGACGACCTAACAGCATCACAATGATCAGACCAAGTAACAAGCCGGGAATAATCGCAAGTGCGGCAACTAGCCAACCATTAGATAACAGCTGATCCATGGCACTTGGCGCCATTTTTTCGATTTCAGCATTCTTTCTTTTCTCTTCCGCGAGTAACTTTTCAACTTCGCTACGTATGCGGTCTTCATCACTGAGTTCGGTTTTTAATCCATCTACTTCCGACTGAACATTCGATAGCATCAAACGAAGTTGGTGGTTTTTCTCTTCTAAAGATAACAGCTCAGTTTCAGAAAGCTCTAGCTGCTTCTCAAGGTGGTTCATTTCCTTGGCGCCCGTTATCGGCTTATTACTAACGAGCTCTTTATTACCAATTATCGATTTATCGACAACTTTAGGTTCGCTAACCTTGGCTGTGGATTGCACATTCTTAGGTGTTACATCAGTTCGACTTGGTGCTTGAGTGCTTTTTGGTTTGGCGGCAACCGTTTTTGTTGTTGGCTTATCAAGCTTCGCGAGATGCGAGTTCATAATATTGATGGCTTGCTGCGTTGAGCTTGCACGAGTTTGCTCTAAAGAAGGCACACGTAAGTTGCTGGCAGGCAGCAGGCTATGGATATTCTGGTTTTCAAACGCTTGTGGGTTTAAACGATAAATCGCCAACAGAGTTTGTTGGACTGAAACGGAGCTATCAGGGCGTAACTTTGACGCGATAGACCATAGCGTTTCTGAGCCACGAGTTGGGCCATAGAAACGAGAAGGTTCAGCGCTATTCGATTGCGCTCTTTGAAGAGGTTCTGAAAACGTAGGCGCTGATTGTATCTGACCATCAGGCCCTACAACTCGAATGGAATCTGCACGAACAACGGAAATCTGAGTCGCAATGATAAAGGCAAAAGGTATTAACCACGGCTTGAAAATTTGAAACATAAAAGGCTCAGCTAGGTGCTTAAATTCGGAAAAGTGATGATCTATTAAATATATCGGATAAATGACGTAAAACTATAGAGATGAAAACAAAAAATGTGTTGCAGCAACAATATTCGCAGCAATTTCACACAATTTGACTAACAATATTTTCAATCGATTAAAAAAGCCCCACTAAAGAGTGAGGCTTGATAATCAAAGCAATGAAGCTTAGAAGTAATCGCGAATAAGCAATTCTGCGATTTGAACTGCGTTCGTTGCTGCGCCTTTACGTACGTTATCAGCGACTACCCACATGTTCACGCCGCTGTGATGGCTGATGTCGTTACGAATACGACCAACCATTACGTGGTCTTTACCACCAGCATCACCAACCTGAGTTGGAAAATCTAGAGCTTGGAAAACTTCAACGCCTTCCGTGTTCTCTAGAAGCTGAATAACTTGCTCAGCACCGATTGGCGCGCGAGTTTCAATGTGTAGAGATTCAGCGTGACCATAGAACACAGGAACACGAACACAAGTCGGGTTCACCGTGATTGAAGAGTCAGCAAAGATCTTCTGAGTTTCCCAAACCATCTTCATTTCTTCACGTGTGTAGCCGTTCTCTGTAAATTCATCGATTTGAGGAATACAGTTGAACGCGATCTGCTGTGAGAACGCTGACTTGTCAGCTGGCATGCCGTTAAGAAGCTTAGCCGTTTGACCTGCTAGCTCATCGATACCCGGCTTACCTGCACCAGACACAGATTGGTAAGTTGAAACGTTAATACGCTCAAGACCCACTTCATCGTGAATTGGCTTAAGTGCCACTACCATCTGAATAGTAGAGCAGTTAGGGTTCGCGATGATGTTGCGGTTACGGAACTCAGCAATCGCTTCAGGGTTCACTTCTGGCACAACCAGAGGAACATCGTATTCGTAACGGAAACGTGATGTGTTATCGATAACAACCACACCTTCGTCAGCGGCGATTGGAGCCCAACGTTCTGAAAGCTCGCTACCTGCAGAGAAAAACGCAATATGTACTTGAGACCAATCGAAGTCTTCTACATTTTGTACTTGTATTGTTTTGCCGTTAAAACGGGAAGTTTTGCCTTCACTACGTTCACTTGCTAGTAAGTGCATTTCACCGACAGGGAATTTACGCTCTTTAAGTACTTCAAGAATGGTTTCACCAACCGCACCAGTCGCACCTAAAATAGCAATATTAAATTCTTGGCTCATTGTTTCTCTCTTTTATAAAGTTGGCTTTACCATAAAACCGAGTTTAGATAACGGCGTTAAATTACAAGATTCGTCGCCCGTTAACTCGACTGCACTGTACTCTCTACGGTCCCAATATTCTTTACGCATCTTGTCAAAAGAACCCGGCGTAGAGATATTGCGACGGAATAAGGCGTCGTCTTTGCGCACATCATAGATCAACTGAGTCAAATTGTGCAGTGTTGCTTCATCCCAAGCTCTATCTAATTTCATTTGAGGCACTGGCGCTGTCGGAAGGAGATCGCTTGCATAAGCACGCTGTTCAGTACCTAAAAACTCACAATAACTGTTGAAGATCATCGTGGTACCACGTGCTTTACCCTCTAAACCATAGCCCGCGACGTGAGGAGTTGCAAAAGCAAGCAGTGGAAGCAGCTCAAAATCTACTTCTGGTTCAAACTCAAACACGTCAAGAACGGCAGTGAAACCATCGGCTTTTTGCAAGCGGGCTTTTAACGCTTCGTTATCAACAACAGGGCCACGAGCCGCATTAATCAGAATTTGATCAGCACGTAAATTTTCCAGTACTTGCTCATTAATCAAGTGATGCGTTGGGAACTCACCCGTCTTAGTGATTGGCGTATGCAGAGTGATGACGTCTGACTGCTCAAGCAGTGTCTCTAATTCCGTAAACTCGCGAGTATCACCCTCTTGTTGTTTTAGAGGATCGTTCAGCAATACTTTAATGCCAATGCCTTCAAGGCACTTCGCTAAATAACTGCCCACTTGACCACAGCCGATAATACCGACCGTTTTATCGAAAACAGAGAAGCCTTGCTGCTGTGCAAGAACCATCATCGCGCTGAACGCGTACTCAGCCACACCCACCTTGTTACAGCCCGGGGCTGCGGTGAAGAAAATGCCACGCTTTTTCATCAATTCTTGGTCAACGTGATCCATACCAGCCGTTGCGGTTCCAACAAACTTAAGCTTGTTCGCTTTGCTGATCAGCGCTTCATTGACCTTAGTCACCGAGCGAATCATCAGAGCATCTACGTCAACAAGATCGTCAGCGGTTAGCGTTCGACCGGACTTCATTGTCACTTCACCTAGCTGGCTAAAAAGCGCTTCAGCATAAGGCATATTTTCATCGATTAAGATTTTCATTGGGAAGGTACTTTCGTTGAGGTCTGTCGACCTTAAATGTGAATTGAAATGATTGTGCAAAATTCCACACACGGTGTCGAGTCGCAATTGGAATACATTATAAATAAAGGGCTGAATCGCCTAGTCTGCACAAACAAGAACAGAAATAAGAGCCAATACCTAAAATCAAAAAGAAAAAGTCAGAAGACTAAAACGAAAAATGCCCGATTGAATAAACAATCGGGCAAACATCCAGAACAAAAGGATCCTATCTCGCTCTCCAGGAGACAGAGTCTTGCGTCTGTTCAACCAGTACTAACCAAAGTCAGCACTGATCAAGCTCTGGAAACCTTTCAACTTTTAAATCTTGATTTAAAAGCCATGTTCTGATGGTCATGATTACTGAGTGGCCTGTGCGTGTTGAATCTGCACTCACGTCACCCATTAACGAGTAACCTTTTATTAATTTAACCTTGGCCTCAATTAGCCTTGGTATTTTTTGATTACTAGCGTTGCGTTCGTACCACCGAAACCAAAGCTGTTAGACATAACCGTTGTTAGCTCTTGTTCACGAGCTTCCGTTACGATGTCTAGGCCTGCGCCTGCTTCGTCTAGGTTTGCAACGTTAATGCTTGGTGCGATAAAGCCGTTATCAAGCATTAGTGTTGAGTAAATTGCTTCGTGTACACCAGCCGCACCTAGAGCGTGACCTGTCATCGCTTTAGTTGCTGAGATTGCTGGGCTGTTGCCGCCAAAGACTTCTTGGATTGCGCCAAGTTCTTTAACGTCACCAACAGGAGTTGAAGTACCGTGAGTGTTCACGTAGTCAACGCCATCAACGTTTTGCATTGCCATCTTCATACAACGAACCGCGCCTTCACCAGAAGGAGCAACCATGTCGTAGCCATCTGAAGTTGCGCCGTAACCCACGATCTCGCCGTAGATTTTTGCGCCACGAGCAACCGCGTGCTCAAGTTCTTCGATAACTAGCATGCCGCCGCCACCAGAGATAACGAAACCGTCACGGTCTGCATCGTAGGTACGAGAAGCCAATTCTGGCGTGTCGTTGTACTTAGTAGAAAGTGCGCCCATTGCGTCGAACATCATAGTCAGAGACCAATCCAGTTCTTCACCGCCACCAGCGAATACAACGTCTTGTTTACCCAGTTGGATAAGCTCCATTGCGTGGCCAATACAGTGTGCAGATGTCGCACATGCAGAACTCATAGAGTAGTTCACGCCACGGATTTTGAATGGTGTAGCAAGACAAGCAGAAACCGTAGAAGCCATTGTACGTGGAACCATGTATGGACCAACGCGCTTAACGCCTTTTTCACGGATGATGTCTACAGCGTTAACTTGGTTTAGAGATGAAGCACCACCTGAACCCGCAACGATACCTGTGCGGTCATTAGATACTTGATCTTCAGTTAAACCAGAGTCAGCAATTGCTTGCTCCATTGAAAGATAAGCGAATGCCGCTGCATCACCCATAAAGCGCATTTTTTTGCGATCGATATGGTCAGCAGGGTTCATTTTCAGGTTACCCCAAACTTGAGAGCGCAAGCCATTTTCCTTGAACTGCTCTGAAGCGGTAATACCTGATTTACCCTCTTTCAGTGATGCTAAAACTTCTTCGACGTTGTTACCGATACTTGAAACAATACCCATACCGGTGATTACGACTCGTTTCATGTGACATTCCTATAATTCTAAATTCAGCTAGATGATAACTAAGAAGCCTAACAAAAGTGGTCAGCTTTCCTAGAAATTCGTACAATCCCTACCAACATATCGCTTCAAATCACAAAATGATAGATTTTATGACTTCAATTACTAATGCAGAACTGGAATGGAATGAGTCTGGCACGCCAGTTTCAGACCAATTTGACGACGTTTACTTCTCTAATGTTAACGGTTTAGAAGAAACTCGCTACGTCTTTTTAAAACAAAACCACCTTCCAGAGCGTTGGGTTGAACATCAACAACGCCGTTTTGTAATTGCTGAAACCGGTTTTGGTACAGGTTTAAACTTTCTCGCAGTCTGGCAATGGTTTGATGCTTTTCTTAAAGATAACCCACAAGCGATGACCAAAGAGTTACATTTCATCAGTTTTGAAAAATATCCTTTAAATAAAGATGATTTGATCAAAGCGCACCAATCTTGGCCTGAATTAGCCCAGTATGCGACGCAACTCCAAGAACACTATCCGATTGCTCTGCCGGAATGTCACCGCATTGTGTTGGGCGATGGCGCGATCACACTCGATTTATGGTTTGGTGACATTAAAGATTGTATGCCAAACGTGCCGACCCCGCAGGAAGGTTTGGTTGACGCTTGGTTCTTAGATGGCTTTGCGCCAAGTAAGAACCCAGAAATGTGGAATCAAAACCTATTCAACGGCATGGCCAAACTGGCAAAACAAGATTGCAGCTGTGCAACGTTTACCGCTGCCGGTTTTGTTCGCCGCGGTTTAATCGAAGCTGGTTTTGCAATGAAAAAAGTTAAAGGCTTTGGTACTAAGCGGGAAATGATTGCCGGCCGACTTGATGAGAAGCACGCCCACACCAACATTAAACCTTGGTATGGCCTAGCTCAACACAGTGATTCACAAGATATCGCCATTATCGGTGGTGGTGTTGCCAGTGCTGCGCTTGCAAAAACGTTAAGCCGACGCGGTAAAGACATCACCCTTTATTGTGAACACCAACAAGCCGCGGGAAATGCCTCTGGCAACAATCAAGGTGCCATTTATCCGCTACTCAGCGAAGCGACATCGAATGTTTCAAGAATATTTGGTCCGGGCTTATTGTTTGCCCGCCAATTTATTAATCAAGCAGCACAATCAGTAAACTTCGATCACAACTGGTGTGGCGTGAATATCTTGATGTGGGATGAAGGTTCAACCAAAAAGCTCAACCGTATGTTGGAAGGCAATTTCCACACAGACTTGATTCAGCGCTTAACGCCTGAACAAGCGAACGAAAAGATTGGCTTACCGGTTGATAAAGAGAGTGTTTACTTCCCACTGGGTGGTTGGTTAAGCCCTCTTCAGCTTACTCAAGGTTTGATTGGCAAGTTGGAAGAAACAAACCAAGTAAGCCCACACTATCAACATCAAGTCACTCAACTGGAGTGGTTAAATGCTGAACAACAATGGTTGCTGACGATTGAGACACCTCAAGGTGAGATTCAAACCAAGCACGACCAAGTGGTTATTGCTAACGGGCACAAATTCACTCAGTTTGAACAAACTCAGCCCGTACCACTAACGCCAGTTAAAGGCCAAGTAAGCCACATTCCAACCACAGAAAATCTCAGCAAGCTAAAAACCGTGTTATGTTTTGACGGCTACCTGACGCCACAGAACCCGAAAAATGGCCACCACTGTATTGGTGCCAACTACGACAAGACCAATATTGACCAAGAGTTTGATAGCGAAGTGCAACAACAGAATGGCAAGCGTTTACATGGCTCGTTGCCGGATCAAGCCTGGACAAAAGATGTCGACATCAGCGGCAATTTAGCACGCCAAGGCATCCGAAGCGTAAGTCGCGATCACTTGCCGTTTATCGGAAACGTTGGCGATTTTGAAGCAATCAAAGAGCAGTACCAAAACCTCCACAACTTTAACCCACAACGTCACTCTGTTGATGATGTTCAAACGTTAGTAAGCTTCCCGAACCTCTATTGTTTTATCGGGTTAGGCTCACGCGGCTTGAGCTCTGCGCCATTGTTGGCTGAAGTTTTGGCGTCACAACTTTGCGGTGACCCGTTGCCTCTACCGGTTGATGTACTTGAAGCGATTCACCCAAGCAGAATGTGGGTACGAAGACTGCGTAAAGGCAAAGCACTAACGGCAGGATGGACTGCAGACAAGCATTCTAAATCGAGCCAGTAGTTCCTAGTTCAGCTATTCTGAACATCTGAAATGACTCAATTTCTAAAATTCACAGCTAAAAAGGCCCGAGCGACATTAAGTCACTCGGGCTTTTCGTTAATTGTGTAACCGTAAACTGACTTGTACTTACAGATTAGCTACCGCTTCTTTAATCTGTTGAGCGATCTCTTCGTTACTGATTGAACCAGATTCCAAATCAAAGTTATCGTAGAAACTTGGTACTGAAAGCGACGCTTTTACGTTACCACCAAAGTATGGTGCTGAACCTGTCGCTGCACCAAGTACTGTTTGTGCGCCACCTGGGCCAGGAGAAGTCGCTAGGTAAACCGCAGGCTTTTCGCCAAATACTGAACGCTCAATGCGTGTCGCCCAATCAAATAGGTTTTTAAACGCTGCTGGGTAATGTCCGTTGTGTTCTGCGAAAGAGATAACGAATGCGTCTGCTTCTGCTAGGTCACGCAAAAATGCTTGTGCACCTTCAGCTTGGCCAATCTCTTTTTCAGTGTCTTCGCTGAACATAGGAACGTTGTAATCATTGATATCGAGAACTTTTACGTCAGCACCTTCAATCAAGTTAGCTGCGTAAGTTGCTAGTGTTTTGTTGATAGAGGTAGAGCTTGTGCTTGCGCCGAATGCGATAACTTTCATGATGTAACCCTCTCTGTAATCTCGTTAAGTGAGATTAGAATAACGTAGTCAGAAAATGGCACCATCACAAGGATTGAACAAACTCATTCAAAAATTTCGAATGAGTCTCAAACTATTCACTGCTCAGCAAAATGGAAAGGAAGGGACTGAGCAGACAATGATAAATGACCCGCGATTAAGCTTGGTTTTGCAGCTCAACCCAAAGGTCATTCACAATGGTGCGATCTGCAGGTGTTAGTTCAGAGCGAGCATCATCTAGGCTCTTCTCAATGCGCGCTTTCACTTCTGCTAAATCTTCAATGCCTTCTTCTTCACATGAAGCCACTGAAAGAGAAATATGACCACGTAAGTAACCACCCGCAAACAGTTCGTCGTCTGATGCGTTTTCAATGCGAGCATCAATTACTTCAAGTAGTTTTTCTTCAAATTCGATAATCATAATATTCTCTTATTTCACAATAAACTGGCTAGTACACAGAGGTTCTACATCGTAGAAGTCGCGCAACGCTTCAGAAAGCATTTTGACTCTTGGTGGAAGACCAACTTCTAAGATACCCATGATTTCGTTGTGTACTTTATTCATAAAGACCAAACAATCTGGCTCAAAATCGCCGTGTAGACTGTCACAGCTGACATTAAAAGGAAAGTAAGTAGAAGCCTTATTTAGAACAAAAAGAGCCTTAATACAGCACCTAGGTCTTGATAAAACTGGCTTTAAGGTTTTTTGGCGAAGGCAAGTGGAAAGTAAAAACACATGTTACGATGGAGAGATACTTTCAAGCTTACTCAAAAAAAACGCGTCACATCATAGAGAAGTCTAAGATGGACCTTATGATAAAAGAGCTTTTCACCATGCCATTTGAGCGAGGTTTAAGCCCTAATAAATTACATTTCGTCTTGTCGGCCCTCCTTTGCGCCCCAATTGAATATGTCGTGAGCGACTCCCCCCCCCCCTTTGCAGCCTCCTTCAATCCATTCAATGCTTTTTTAGCCGTTAGCGGAGGAT
>NZ_OSDX01000077.1:0-20264 GCF_900382755.1 Vibrio sp. Evd11 | reverse complement strand
TCCGGACTTTCAGTCCGTAATACTAACCCACCTACTTTAGTAGGTGGTTGTTAAGTTCAAGGTTTAAGGTTACTTCTAGTTACGGCCACTTATAGATTTACGGTTACTTCTGAGGTTTGTTACGTTCGATTACGCTAATCGCGATAGCCAAAAACAAGATATCTTTCACTAGGAAGAAATTAGTGACTAAGATGCCATCCGATACTTTCCAAGCATTTGGCGTTGTAATTAAGAAGCTGAGTGTCACAACAAAGATAGCCGCTGCAGCAATACCTGAGTAGAAAGCAATTGTCGGTTTCTTAAATCCAACGATCAGTCCTATCGCGACAATGATCTCCGCGCCACCTACCATGTTAGACACCGCTTGTACTGAGAACAGATTATAAAGCCAGTTCATTGCAGGATGATTTGCGATTAGCGGTTCAATGAGCATCGCTTCGGTTGGCGTAAACTTATAAATACCAATCCAAGCGAGCACTAATGCTACGCCAATCACACCAAGGTTATATCCCACATTACTCTGTTTTAAATCATAGGTTTGAACATGCATAAAAGTACTCCATTTAATAAAATCCCTGAATATGACCGCACTAGTGCAAAATTAATTTCGCTGTGAGAGTATTAGTTTTCTGTATGAATCATAATGCTTGGTACTTTTGGTGCTCTCTATGCTAATGATTTGTGTAAAGAAAAAGAGACTAGAGCTTTGAATGAGAGCTTTAGATGACAGAATAAGGAGATAGGTTATCAAAGCGTTTATATATGATGTATTTGGTGGGGAGTCAGCGAAAGGTAACCCTTGTGGGGTCGTAGAACTTGGCCAATGGTTAGCCGACTCGGAATTACTAGAAGTAACGCATCAACTCGCACTGCCAGTCACAGCTTTCGTCGTGAAATCGGGGAATGCTTTTGATATTCGTTGGTTCGCCTTAGATGGTGAGATAAACCTTTGTGGTCATGGTAGTTTGGCTGCAGGCACTAGTTTGATCGAAAAGTATAAGCTCAATGAGGTGACCCTAAATAGTGATTATGGACAGGTCGTGATTGCTAGAAAGGAAGACTTGTCTCAAATAGAGCTGCCAAGCTGGAACGGTAAACTTTACTCGCAGTTAAGTGATGTTCCAATCGATTTGACGGTTTTAAATCAACCTGTTGTCGAAGCTTTTTCTACAAGAGATTTAGTGCTGATTTTGGATTCAGAGGAAGCTGTAAGGAATTTTTCGCCTGACTTTGAATTATATAAAAAAATTAAAGATCTGCATGCGGTGATGGTGACAGCCAAAAGTTCAGATGACAGTTATGTTTTGCGCTATTTTGCGCCGAAAATCGGTATTTCGGAGGATTTAGCGACAGGTTCGGCACAATGTTCACTGGCTCCATATTGGTTTGATAAGTTAGGGAAAGATAAACTTTCAGTTCGTCAGCTTTCAAGTTCTGGCGGTTGTTTTGAAGTTGAGAGGAAGACAGACTCTTCAATTGTGGTGTCGGCACGAGTTGAACGCCGTCCATAAAAGAATGGTGCTCCACTGGAGAGGTAGAGCTTTCTAATTTATGTTTTCAATATTAGGAATTTGGATTAGATTACGCTGACGTAAATCCAAATTATAAGAAGAGAATTGACCGTGAAAATCCATAGAATTAACCCGACCAAACGTTGGTCTGATGTAACTGTATTTAATGGCATCGCAAGTTTTGTTGAAGTACCAGAGACGGATACATCTGCAGGAATTAAGAGTCAAGTTCAGCAAGTTTTTGATCAAGCTGAAGAAATGATGAGCTTGGTCGACAGTGATAAATCTCGCGTATTGTCGGTGACTATTTACCTAACAGATTTCGCTAACTTTGATGCACTGAATGAAGTGTGGGACTCGTGGTTTCCTGAAGGCAGCGCACCAAGCCGTGCATGTGTAAAAGCTGAACTGGCGAATCCAGAGCTGTTGGTTGAGATGTCGTTTATGGTTGCTGCGGGTGAGAAGTTTCAATAAGCAGAAATATCGGTAGAAGTAAGCATTAGTCGATATAAACGCTAATCAGCTAATCAATTAGGCAGCGAACAGATAAAACAAAGCCACTCAGGTGAATCTGAGTGGCTTTATTGTTTTACACGCTACCCGAAACTAAATCGGATTAGGTATTAAGCGATGCCTTGATCTCTTGCCATCTGCTTCGCGATCTTCGGTGCGTGCCATAAACACGGTAATAAGATGAACGATACAGGAACGGCTGTGATCACAATGAACGACTGTAGGGCTGAGATGCCGCCAGAGCCCATTGAGATAAGTGCAATGGCTACCGCACCCATGATGATACCCCAGAAGGTACGTACCGCTGCGTTCGGCTCTGTTGTGCCTGTCATTACTACACTGATTGTGTAGGTCATTGAATCACCTGTCGTCACGATGAACGTGGTCGTCAGGATTAAGAACAGAATCGCAATCAAAGTAGGGAACGGCAGTTGCGCTGTAATTGCTAGAAGAACAGCTGGAAGGTTAAAGCCTTCAAACGCACTAGAAATCACGCCTGGGTTCTCTAATTCAAACGCTAAACCACTACCACCAACGATGCTGAACCAGAAACAAGTTACAAGCGGTGCAACGATGCTGATAGATACGATCATTTGTCGAATGGTACGGCCACGTGAGATACGAGCAATGAAGATCGCCATCATCGGACCATAGCCCAAGAACCAACCCCAGAAGAATACAGTCCAGCCACCTAGCCACGCTGTATCTTGGCGGTAAAGCGCCATAGGGATGAAGTTATCGACCATTTCGCCCATACCTTGCAGGTAGCCATCAATGATGAAGCTCGTTGGGCCGACTAGCAGGATGTAGCCGATTAGGCACACGGACAAGATGATGTTGTAACGGCTAACCAGTTGGATGCCCTTGTTTACGCCACTTAATGCAGACAGCGTGTACATTGCGATAGCAAATACGATAACAACACTTTGAGTCGCAAAGCTGTCTGAAATGCCAAACAGTTCGCTCAGAGCGTAGCTGATTTGTAGGCCAAGGAAACCAATAGGACCGATAGTACCTGCAGCTACTGCCACAATGCTACACGCGTCGACTACGTTACCAATCCAGCTATTAATTGCTTTGTCGCCAAGTACTGGGTAAAGCAGAGTACGAGGCTTAAGAGGAAGACCTTTGTCGTAATGCAGGTGCATTAACACGATAGAAGACAAACCGCCTAAGATTGCCCATGCAAGGAAACCCCAGTGCATGAAAGATTGTGATAGGGCATTGAACGCCATCGCTTGAGGATCTGCGTTGCCATAAAGAGGCGGAGCTGAAACGAAGTGAGCAATAGGCTCTGCCGCTGCCCAGAACACACCACCGCCGGCTAGCAGCGTACATAGGACGATAGACATCCATTTAAAGGTGGTCATTTCAGGGAAGGCAAGCGTTCCTAAACGAACGTGGCCTGTGCGCCCTAGTGCAAGCACTAAGCCGATAATGAAGTTAAGTAGTAGTAGGACTTGCCAGAAAGCACCGAACCACTTAGTTGAGTAACTAAAGCCGATGTTAACAAGTTCGGACAACACGGAGGTGTTGGTGAAAGCGAGGATGACAAAGAGGGTTAAAAAACTGCCACTAAGCCAAAAGACTGGGTTTCCGAGTTCCAGTTTTTCCCCCAAAGATTGAGCTTTGTTGAAATCGATAGAAGTAGATTCTGCGTTGATGTTTTCGTTGGCGACTTGCGTCAAGTTGGACATTATTTCTTCGCTATATTTGGCTCTTTCAAGCCTATGTATTTCTCCCACACTTGCATAGAAATGTGAGGTTCGTCAAAAAAGCCGCAGATACTAACACATTTGTTACCAAAAAGTGGGCGAATTCCCAAAAGAAACCCAAATCATCTATAAATCTCTACTTTTTGGTTAGTTTTAATACGGATTTTTTCTCAACGCTGTGTCACATTTCTGATTTTTGAGACATTATTTTTTAGCTTTCCGAAATAAATTAATATTAGTTGTTGGTGCAAAATAAGTGTCGACTCATTGCATGCTATAAACAAATTAATGCGAGTCATTTTATAAATACTGAATATTTTAGGTGTTTAATTGGCGCTGTTACCTACAGTTGTTTTGCGAAGAGATTTAAGTGGTAAAGAAAGTGCCACTTAAATTAAACATCTTGAAACAACAACTTAAGGGATAGCTAACATGCACCTAAACCAAGGAAGAGTGGCCAAGAAGGTTTTTACACTCAGTACTCTCACCGCGTCATGCTTGATGGCGTTCAACAGTTATGCGGCTGTTGATTGTTCAACGTTAGAAACGTGGGACTCTGCCACGGTGTACACCGGTGGTGATCAGGTTTCACATGACGGCAGCGCGTACTCAGCAAATTACTGGAATCAGAACAACAACCCGAGTCAATTTGAAGGTGACTATGCACAATGGAAAAAGCTAGATGTGTGTAGCGGCAATGGAGGCGGTGGTACACCAAATGAAGCACCAACGGCTTCGTTAACAGCGCCAACGGCATCAGATGTGATTGTTGAGGGTGACAACGTCGTATTAAGCGCAACAGCACTGGACGCTGATGGCAGTGTTGCTTCGGTAGAATTCTTTGTTAATGGTTCTTCGGTCGCGGTTGTGACAGCGGCACCGTTTGAAGCGGCTTGGGCTGCAACGTCTGGTAACCATCAGATTTCAGTTGTTGCAACGGACAATGAAGGCGCAGCAAGTGTTGCAAGCGCGGTTTCTGTTTCTGTTGATTCAGTGCAACCAGGTAATGAAGCACCGACAGTTTCAGTTGCGCTTTCAGCAACCGCGGTCGATGTTGGTGGTGTGGTAACGCTTACTGCAACAGCAGCAGATAGCGATGGCACTGTCGATAAGGTTGATTTCTACGTAGCTGGCGCCCTTGTGGGTACAGCAGCGACAAGCCCATACACATTAGACTACACAACGACTCAAGCCGGCTCTTTAGCGGTTTACGCGAAAGCAACCGACAACCAAGGCGCAACGGCTGATTCAGCGCTAGCTTCTTTGACGGTTAACGGAGCTCCAACGGTGAGCACTTGTCGTCCTGATGGCCTGTATCAAACTCAAGGTGTCGATGTACCTTACTGTACGATTTACGATGATGAAGGCCGTGAGAAGATGGGTGCGGATCACCCACGTCGTGTAATTGGTTACTTCACAAGTTGGCGTGCAGGGGACGACCCACAAGCTGCTTACTTAGTAAATGATATTCCTTGGGAGCAACTTACACACATTAACTACGCTTTCGTAAGCATTGGCTCAGATGGCAAAGTAAATGTGGGTGATGTAAACGATCCTGAAAACGCAGCGGTTGGTAAAGAGTGGCCGGGCGTTGAAGTTGATCCTACCTTAGGCTTCAAAGGTCACTTTGGTGCGTTAGCGACAGCGAAGAAAAAACACGGCGTTAAAACATTAATCTCTATTGGTGGTTGGGCCGAAACCGGTGGTCACTTCGCGACTGATGGCAGTCGAGTGGCTGATGGTGGTTTCTATACTATGACCACAAATGCTGACGGCTCTATCAACCATCAAGGTATCGAAACATTTGCAACTTCTGCGGTTGAAATGCTGCGTAAGTACCAGTTCGATGGTCTAGATATCGATTACGAATACCCGACTTCAATGGCGGGCGCAGGTAATCCATACGATAAAGACTTTATGGAACCACGTCGTCAGTACCTATGGGCTTCGTACCAAGTGTTGATGAAGGTGTTGCGTGAGAAGCTTGATGCGGCGTCTGCACAAGATGGCAATCACTACATGTTAACGATCGCGGCGCCTTCTTCTGGTTACCTGTTACGCGGTATGGAAACATTCGATGTGACTAAGTATCTTGATTACGTGAACATCATGTCTTATGACCTTCACGGTGCGTGGAACGATCACGTAGGTCATAACGCTGCGTTGTTTGATACAGGTAAAGATTCAGAGTTAGCACAGTGGAACGTTTACGGCACTGCGGCTTACGGTGGTATCGGTTATCTGAACACGGATTGGGCTTACCATTACTTCCGTGGTTCTATGCCAGCTGGTCGTATTAACATCGGTGTGCCTTATTACACTCGTGGTTGGCAAGGTGTAACTGGAGGCGAAAATGGTCTTTGGGGCCGAGCTGCACTGCCAAACCAAGCTGAATGTTCAGCAGGTACGGGTGAAGGAGAGAAGAACAATTGTGGTCATGGTGCAATTGGTATCGACAACATGTGGCACGATACCGATCCGAAGGGCAACGAAATGGGCGCGGGCTCTAACCCAATGTGGCATGCTAAGAACCTAGAGAAAGGTATTTGGGGCTCTTACGCTGAGGCTTACAAGCTTGATCCTGTGAATGATCCATCTGATGTTTTAGCAGGCACTTACACGCGTAACTATGACAGTGTGGCGGTTGCTCCTTGGTTGTGGAATGCAGAGAAGGGCGTATTCCTTTCAACGGAAGATAAACAGTCTATTGATGTGAAAGCAGACTACGTTATCGACAAAGAGATCGGCGGCATCATGTTCTGGGAACTAGCAGGGGATTATAACTGTTATGTACTCGATGCGAGTGGCAACCGAACGTCTATCGATACGACCGAACAAGCGTGTAATAGCGGTAACGGTGAGTTCCATATGGGTAACACCATGACGAAAGCTATCTACGATAAGTTTAAGTCTGCGACTCCATATGGAAACAAAGTGGCGACTGGCGCGATCCCGACAGAAGCGTTAGATATTACGGTTTCAGTTGGTGGCTTCAAAGTCGGTGACCAAAACTATCCAATCAATCCTAAGATCACGTTTACAAACAACACCGGTCAAGCACTTCCAGGCGGTACCGAGTTCCAGTTCGATATCCCAGTGTCAGCACCTGATAACGCGAAAGATCAATCGGGTGGTGGTTTAACTGTGATTGCTTCGGGTCATACTCGTGCGGATAACATCGGTGGATTAGATGGAACCATGCACCGAGTGGCGTTTACTCTGCCTACATGGGAAGAGCTTCCAGCTGGTGGTGTGTATGAGCTAGATATGGTGTATTACTTGCCAATCTCAGGCCCTGCTAACTATGCAGTAAGCGTGAATGGTGTCGATTATGCCTTTAGCTTTGAGCAACCAGACCTACCATTAGGTGATATCAGTTCAGGTGGCGGTAACCCTGGCGATGGTGGCACAAACCCTGGTACATGTGATACAGCTGGTTTAGCTGTTTACCCAGATTTACCTCAGAAAGATTGGGCGGGTAATCCAAGCCATGCAAACACAGGTGACCAAGTGGTTCACAACGGCAGTATTTACCAAGCAAACTGGTGGACAAGTTCTGAACCGGGCAGTGATGGTAGCTGGACTCAGGTTTGTTCTTAATCTAACGCTAGATTATGTATTTATAGATAACGAATTCGAATGATTTTAAGTTTACTTATCAGTATCTTAGTTTGATTTAAATACATAACTGAAGCGTAAAATTAAAACGCCGAACTGAATCCAGTTCGGCGTTTTTGCTATAAGTCACAGATTGCGTATAGAAACCTCTCAGAATATCGACACTCGTTCAGTAAAAAAGATAAGTATGATATAAAACAGTCTGCCTATAACAAAAAATAGCGTTACCTAAAATTAGAAAGCTATGGTGTAATCTTGAAAGTCAGACGTAAATACATTCTTAGTTTCTCAATTGTGCTGGCCGTAGTTTCTCTGATCCTCTCTGCTGTTCAATTCAACCGGACGAAAGAATCACTATTAGAATCCAACCAATTCTTCTTTCGTACTATTGTGAACGCGAGTTACGACATCGTAGATACCACAGTCAACGAAGCGATCAAAACCTATCTCAAAGGTGTGACTGATACAGTCGCCTCTCACACACTTCATGTCACTCCAGAACAAGAAGTTGAAGAAGTCATTCGAATTGCCAACGAATTGGTGATTGGAGAGTCTGGTTATATCTACCTGATGTCACCACAAGGTATTCATCTATATCACCCGTTTTTACAAGGGCAAAATCGCGCGCATTTAACCCATATTCAACAACAACTGAGCTTACAGTCTGGAATGACCCAATACTCGCACGCCAATCCACATGAAGTCGGCAAGCGTGCGAAGGTCGCATATTCAGTGAGGCTACCGAGTGGCAATACATTGGTGGCGACCACTTATAAAGATGAACTGATGTATCTGGTTGATCTCGAAGCACTTAAAGACAAATTGAGAAAGTACTCGTATGGCGATAGTGGTTATGTATATATCGTTGATTTACAGGGCAGGTTAGTCCTTCAACCTAACTTTGAACACGAGCACTTAAAAGCCTTGATTGATGACTCTTCAGAGTTGCTTATCGATAAAGTCGTCGATGAACCTGAAGGTCACTTTAGTTACTCTATCTCTACGGCAGATGGCACGACGAGTAAAAACATCTTCTACAAGTTTTATCCGTATCTGAATTGGGTTATTTCTGCTGGTGTCTTAGAGCAAGAGCTCAACAAAAACCACAGCTTGTTGTTGGCAAGTTTGATGACGTTGGTCGTGAGCCTATTGAGTATCATTGTTGTTCTGGTGCTTTACTTGCGGCATCGTCACTTAAAGCTCTTAGATGTGGCTAGCCTCGATTACCTCACAGGCCTTCCTAGCCGGCGGAGTTTTATCGAGCAGTTAAAGCTGAAAATTGCTCAAAGGTCGCCTTATCCGCTAACAAATGTCGGTGTCATTTTGCTTGATATTGACCATTTCAAACGGGTGAACGATCAATATGGTCATGCTCAAGGCGATAGGGTTATCTGTGAGGTCGCAAAATCACTGAAGAGATTTGTTAATCGTCGTCGCTTGATTGCACGCTATGGCGGTGAAGAGTTTATTTTGGTGACGTTTGATTGTGATGAGCGTGAGTTATTCGAATTGTCTGAGGAACTCAGACGAAGTGTAGAGCAACTGCAAGGTTTGGTGTCACCTGTCACAATCAGTGCTGGCTGCTGTCACGATCGAGCGCTCACTGATATTGAAACAGCGATCGATAAATCTGACAAAGCGCTTTATCAAGCAAAAGAGAGAGGACGTAACAACACTCAGACGTATCAAAAGAACGAATATCGCGTTGCTTATATGTGATCAGTTGAAAGAATCGATGTCTTCAAAGGCTGGAAGATTGGAAATCATGCTCTTGAGAACGACAGACACAAAAAAGCCCAAATAGATCGCTCTATTTGGGCTTTTCAGAAATATTTGAAATGCTAATCGCTAATTTAAGCTTTCGCTGCTTTCATCGCTTCCGTTTTTTTTTCCTTTTGCATTTTTGCAAGGAAGTAGATGTTTACACAAGCGATGAAACCGTTGGTCGCGACCACTGGCCATGCGTCAATCATAACGCCGTATGCTGTAAAGAGAGTACAGCCAATAAAGTTAAGGACACGCAGACGAACGATATCTTTCATTGTTAATGAAATTGCGACCATAATAGATGCCGCGTAACCTAAAATTTCAACCATATTGAATTCCATTGTTTGACCCTCTTAAATTTGCCGATACTTTGTCGGTACCAATTCTTCTCTTCATGAGATGATTGAGGAAGCTCCGTGCCTCGAATGGTCTGGTTATGTTTAACGAGGTAGACTATACCAACTCTGTTTTTGTGATTAAACCCCCAAAACGGGCAGAAGTGAAGGTTAGCGATTACGCAAACGTTTAATGACCTTTCTATTAACATAATTACTATTTATGTTGGGAGGTTAATTGATATTTATTCTTATATAGGTAAGGAAGCCGCGAATGATAAAACGATCCATTTGTGCAACAAAAAGCATAAAAAAAGCAGTGTTATTGGCTTTGATAGCGATTGGAATGACAGCATGTACCACACAAGAAATGCCGCCAACACACAATTATGGTGTGGTCACCAGTGGTGATTTTGAGTTCATGAAACACGGAGTAACGACGTACTCGTGGCACCCTGAATCAGAGCAGGTTTACCTTTCTCAAAAATACGATGAGACCGTAGTAACCGATCTAGTGCGTGATGCGATTGAAGATCAACTCGCTACGAAAGGTTATCAACTGAATCAAAATGGTGCAGTTGGTGATGTTGTTGTCGGTTTTGGATTAGCCGAAGAATCAGAGTTAAATGATGACTCGATTTTCGATGCGATTAAGCTTTCAACGGGGGTGCCATTTTATGATGGTGACGGAAAGGTCGCCGAGAAAGGATCGCTGTACATTGCTTTTTTCGTACCTAACTCTCAGGTCGTACAATGGCAAGCATTAGCACAGTCTGGCATTCAACCTGATTTAGAGCCAAGCGAGAGCAAACAGCGTATTACTGGCTTTGTTGAAATGTTATTTAGACGCATTCCTGAGCGATAGAATTAGACGTTGGATGCATTCGTTGAGTCAATATTAGTTGTTGAAAATATGGTCAGATCGCAGATTATACTTTTTTATTTGTAACGAATGGTACAAATACGTAAAGCAACGTAAAGTTCGCGCTTCTTTTGCTAGCATTTGTCTATACTGCTCAAAACGTTAACTTAGGTTTGATTCAATGAAACTGTTTTCCAAATACTCTCTCCCTCTATTAAGTATATTCATTGTAAGTAACGCAGCGATGGTAAGTAATGCAGCTATCGCAGCACCCTCTATAGTACCAAGCCCACCTAGCCTAGGCGCAAAAGGGTATGTGTTAATTGATTTTAATTCTGGTGATGTGCTGGTAGAAAAAAACGCACACACTAAGTTAAACCCAGCGAGTTTGACTAAACTAATGACCAGCTATGTGGCTGGGCAAGAGATGAAGCGAGGCAACATCTCTGCTGACGATCAGGTACGAATCAGCGAGAACGCGTGGGCAAAGAACTTCCCTGACTCTTCAAAAATGTTCATCGAAGTGAACACCGATGTAGCAATGATGGACCTTTACCGCGGCTTGATTATTCAATCAGGTAACGATGCGAGTGTTGCGATTGCGGAACACGTTGCGGGCTCACAAGATGCATTTGTGGATCTTATGAACTCTTGGGCTACGTCTCTGAAACTAGAAAACACCCATTTTGCGAACGCGCATGGTTTAGACGCTGACGATCTTTATTCGACTCCTTACGATATTGCACTACTAGGTCGTGCGATTATTCGTGATTTACCGGATGTTTATGGCTTATACAGCGAACGTTCGTTCAGTTACAACGGCATCACACAACACAACCGTAATGGCTTACTGCGTGATAGAAGCTTGACGGTTGATGGCATGAAGACGGGCTATACCTCTGGCGCTGGCTACAGTTTAGCGAGTTCGGCGACACAAGGTGAGATGAGACTTATCGCGGTTGTGATGGGCGCATCAAGCGTTAAGAGCCGTGAGTCAGACAGCAAACAGTTGTTGAGCTATGGCTTTCGTTTCTTTGACACGCTAAACCCACATCAAGGTGGAGATGAAGTCGCTGAAGAGAAGGTATGGTTTGGTGCCAAAGATACTTTGAAGCTGGGTGTTGCAGAAGACACGTTTATCACACTGCCTAAGTCAGACAGTAAAAAGCTAACGGCATCGATTGAACTTAATTCTGAGTTGAAGGCACCGATTGCAGAAGGTCAAACACTAGGTGTGGTTCATTACACAGTCGATGGTGAAGATGTGCAAACTCAGCCATTGATTGCGCTAGAGGCTGTTGAACAAGGTGGAATATTCAAACGTCTGATGGATTACGTTAAGTTGTTTTTCGCGAGCCTATTCTAAATAGGGTCGTTATTCAGCTAAAACGAGAAAACTTAATGGGCGTTGTGAGCAAATCACAACGCCCATTGTTATTTCTACATCCATGAAAACACCGTCATCTACTTTCTTTATTAGCCGTAGCGGACGGTTTCGATTACTATACGCAAAATTTAGCAGTGTAGTCACTTATGACCATAGAGATAAAGAACGTAACCGAACCTGAAGTAACTTGTGCCAATTGTCAGGCATGCTGTTGTCGTTTAGAGGTTATGATCATCACAGATACCGGCGTTCCTGAAGAGCATATTGCTTATGACGAGTGGGGCGGCGAAACCATGCTGAGATTAGATGACGGTTGGTGCTCTGCGGTAGATAGAGAAACACTGATGTGTACTATTTACGAAAACCGACCTTGGATCTGCCGTGAGTTCGAAATGGGCTCTTACGAGTGTGTGGAACAACGCACAGATGTCATGGGCTAAGTACCATCTTAATGTTTGATTGGTCGTTTATAGAGGCTTGATGAGTTATTGAGTTATTGATTGATCGATTGGTTGATTTCTGGTTGAGCTCTAACTGTTTGTGGAACTTAAACACTCCGCAATAAAATCAATAAATACTCGAATTCGTTGGGGCAAATAATCACTTGCATGGTACACCGCGTACATAGGCAAGTAGTCATTGCTCCAATCTTCTAATAACTGCGCTAATTCCCCTGCCTCTACAAATTCTTTGCCCATCCAATCCGGTAAAGCAACCACACCTAAACCCTGTCTCGCCAGTTTAAGCAACATTTCTGGACTGTCTGACGTGAAAATTTGGTTTACTTCCATACTGGTGCATTGGCGATCTTTGTCTTTGAAACGCCATTCGTTTGCAGGGTTCATCAGAGAATAAGTTAAGCACTTATGCTGGCTAAGATCTTGCGGATGTTTAGGTTTTCCGTGATTTTTTAAGTAATCGGGCGATGCAAAGTAGTGAACTCTATTGTTGAAAAGAAAGCGAGCTTTTAACCCTGAGTCTTCAAGTTGTGATGCTCGAATGGCGACATCTATATTGTGTTCATTGAGGTTAACAATACGGTCGTCGACACTGAGGTTAATGCGGATACCTGGGTGCTGTTCAATGAAAGCTTGAAGCGGCTCACTGAGTAACATCGTTGAAAAAGCGCTTGGCGCGGATATTTTCAATTCTCCCTCTACAGACTCGGTTTCTCGCTTAAGCTGACTTTCTACGGCGGACATCTCTTCTAAGAAGCGGACACAATAAATGAGGTAGTCTTTACCTGCATGGGTTAGGGATATTTTTCGGCTGTTTCTCTGAAATAGCGTCATTCCTAAATCACTTTCTAACCACGCAATCTTTTTACTGACGGCACTTTGTGTCACGTCGAGTTTATTGGCAGCTGCGGTAAAGCTGTTCAGCTGCGCAGTTTCCACAAAGATACGAATACACTCAATCTTATCCATCTTAATCACCTTGTGTTTATCTATTCCAATCTGGAATCTAATCTATCATGAAACTAGCATTTATCACCTTGATTATGAATGATTAAATAGAATCGTTGCAATTAATGATTCTTATAGAGGTAGACGAAATGAGTACAGTAATAAGCATTTTGATGGTGATGTTTTTTGTGTTGGCGAGTTCAATTAAGACGCTTGGTTGGCAAAAGAAAGTGTTTGAAATTCAGCTTGGTTTCTTTAAAAGCTATGGCTTGAATAGAATGGTGATGTTGCTGGTTGGGTTAGTCGAGTTTACTGGGGCTGCTCTTTTGATTTTAGCTTTATGTGGTGTTTCATCAGAGCATACTCAATTGATGGGCGGTGCAATATTGGGGGCAACTTCGATAGGGGCGCTTTATTTCCACTTACGCTTTGATACTTGGAAGGACGGTATTCCCGCGATGGTCACTTTGTTGTGTTCAAGCTTTTTAGTCTTGGATTTCTGGTACTAGTGTTTGGTTTTGGTTTTGGTTTGTCGGTCGAGGGGTGAAAGCTTACTTGCAGGATATTTGAGAAGAGTAGGGCTCGAAAGCCCCACGCTAAAGATTGGATTAAAACTCTGACGGCACTTCAAACTCGATCCACTCGCCTGTTGTTGGGTGAATCAGTTTTAGATATCCCGCATGAAGGTGTAGACGTTCACGTTTGTAGCCATAAAGGTCATCACCGCGGATTGGGACACCAAGGCCTGACGGGTGAGCGCAATGTACGCGTAACTGATGGGTGCGGCCTGTCTTAGGGTATAAATGAACCTTGGTTTTGCCATTGTTGGTGCTGACCGCTTCCCAATGAGTTTCAGCGTTACGTCCATGTTCATGGCAAACCAATTGTCTTGGTCTGTCTGTTATGTCGCCGCGCAAGGGCAGGCTGATATCGCCAGATTTGCTGTCGATTTCACCATCTAACAGAGCTGTATATCGTTTCTCTACGGTTCTACCTATGAATTGCTTTTGAATGTGTTTGTTTGACTCTGCCGTGAGCGCCAAGATCAACAAGCCTGACGTCGACATATCTAACCTATGGATAATTAAAGGGCCTGTTGCATCGGGGTAGCGCGCTTTAATGCGTGTATAAACCGAGTCTTCGATAAACTTACCGGGAACTGAGAGAAACTCCTCGGGTTTATTCACCACCACGATCTGGTCATCTTCGTAGACAATATCAAACGACTTACCAACCGCAGGGTTCACGATAAGCGGGTTATCTTCTAATTCGACGCCGTTTAGCTGGTGGTCGAGGATCTCGAAGCTTTTGCTTTGGCAAACAGGGTATAGGTTTGCGTGTTGACGAATGACAGCCGTTGGAGGCAATCCCCACCAAAACTCAGACAAAGCTAACGGCTTAAGCCCGTATTCAAACGCAAAGTTAAGCAACTTCGGTAGGCAGCAGTCGCCAGAGTCTTCAAGTGCGTCTTTGCCATCTAACAGTTCTAGCAGGTTCTTTGATTCGTGAGCTTGGTTGATAAAGCGATAATGAGACAAACGTTGCGCTTCTAATTCGCCCGAAATCGCTTGGTAGTCTTGCTTGCGGCTTTTTAGTTCATTTTCGATGGCATCAACTTGCGACTGGCGTTCTGCGATCTTTTGTTTCCACTCGATACGGAGCGCTTTTAGGTCGCGCTTCTCTTGGCTGCTTTGGTTACCTAATTGTTTGAGTAGGTTCGCTGCTGAGTCTAGATTTCCCAATGCCTTTTCTTGATTGGCTTGCTCTCTGAGTTTGTTACGCTGAGCTTTGTTCGCGGCCATTTTAAACTGAAAGGCTTCGATAGCTTGTGCTGATTCTGCTTTCAGCGATTCAAGAGCAGATTCTAATGCGTCTAGGTTGTGTGATTGTTGTAATTTTTCAATATTATCCGCTAGTCGCGATTGGCGAGCGAGGTTTGCACTGTTTTGAGATTGAAATTTTTCTGAATTGAATGTTGGTGGAACGAAGTCGATATTTTTTAACTGAGAGGTCAGTGATGGTTCTAACTGCAAACCTGAAAACGCAGAAAGGTAGCCTAGCTCCTGAGTTGTTGGATCCTGAACAAGAAGCACTGCATAGAGGTTGCCTTGCGATGTTTCATTCACACCACAGTCGATGAGCGACTGTTGAAGCTGCAACATAGCTAATTCACACGTCGGGTGCGGAGTATAGTAATACGGAAACGTAAAACGAGTCGGTAGCGGTAAGTCTACATTCGTATTGTCGTTTTTTAGGTGCAGTGGTGTGTATTGAGCAAGGTTTGCTGACATGAAGATCAAACTCTATGGCTGTTCAGTTAGAGTTCGGTATTGTTGTCGAAATGAAGACAAATGAGAAGCCAAAGCGAAAGATAAATCGGCTTTGGCTTCATTTAGTTGCTCGTACTTATTCTAAGAACGCACGCGCTTGAGTGAAACTCGATCAGTTCGAGTGTTCTAGCTCTACTTGCTCTGCTTTTTGGTAAGCAGGGTGATCAGCCAAAAGCTTACCGTATTTAGCAATGTTAGGGTAAAGCGCAGTTGCACCAAAGTTACCAACGATTTCTACGATGAACGACATCATGAAATCAGCACCTGTTAGTGTGTCTGCAACTAAATAGGTTTTACCTTCAAGTGCATTATTCACGTAAGTTAAGATCTTTTGGTTTTCATCGTCAGCGTAGCCGCCAAGGAAATTAGTTTCGCAACCGTCTTTCATCACAAAGATTTTAAGCAGCATCGGGAGAATACCTGAACTCTCAGCAAAATGTAGCCACTGTGAATATTCTACGTAGTCAGCTGTGCCGCGTGTTGGTGCGAACTTACCCTGACCGTATTTGTCGATTAGGTATTCCGTGATAGCGCCAGATTCAGTGATCACGATGCCATCGTCTTCAATGACAGGAGATTTACCCAATGGGTGAACAGACTTCAATTCTGGTGGTGCTAGAAACGTGACACTGTCTCGTTGGTATGGTTTGATTTGATAATCAACACCAAGCTCTTCCAATAACCAGATGATGCGCTTCGAACGTGACTTATTTAGGTGATGTAAAGTAATCATTATTCTACCTATTTTACGGTTTCAGCCGATTGAGTTATTTAGGTTCGTTAGTTTTGATAACAAGCTTGCCGAAGTTTTGACCTTCCAATAGGCCCATGAAAGCTTGTGGTGCTTCGTCTAAACCTTTAACTAGGTGCTCACGGTACTGCATTTTTCCTTGAGACAACCATTCCGTCATTTGAACAGCAAACTCGTTGTAACGGTGTGCGTAGTCATCAAAGATAATGAAGCCTTGCATCTTAATACGCTTGACCAGCAGTGTACCCATAAGGCTAGACATGCGATCTGGGCCTTCAGGAAGTGAAGTTGCGTTGTATTGAGAGATAAGGCCACACACAGGAACACGAGCACCAGTGTTGAGCAGGGGCATTACTGCATCGAATACTTTACCGCCAACGTTTTCAAAGTAAACGTCGATGCCGTTGTCACACGCTTTAGCCAGTTGTTCTGCGAAGTCGTCAGCTTTGTGGTCGATACATTCGTCAAAGCCAAGCACGTCTTTCGCGTACTGACACTTCTCTTGGCCACCTGCAACGCCGATAACACGACAGCCTTTTAGTTTGCCGATTTGACCAACGGTTGCGCCTACTGCACCTGTTGCAGCCGCAACGACTAGAGTGTCGCCTTCTTTAGGCTGGCCGATATCAAGCAAGCCCATGTAAGCTGTAAAGCCAGGCATACCCATGATGCCAAGTGCGTAAGAAGGGTGCGTTGGTTCTTTGCCTAGTTTGATTAGGCCTTCACCGTTAGATACACCAAGATCTTGCCAACCTGTGTAAGCCAGAACCCATTCGCCAACTTCGTAATCAGCGTGGTTTGATTCTTCAACCTGACAAACAGTTGCACCCACCATGACTTCATCGATAGCGACTGGATCAGCGTAAGATTTCGCATCACTCATTCGGCCACGCATGTATGGGTCTAGAGAGAGGTAAACTGAGCGAAGTAACATCTCGCCGTCTTTGATTGTTGGTGCAGCTACGTTTTCTAAACGGAAATTTTCTTTAGTCGGTGCGCCAACTGGGCGAGAAGCCAATACGATGCGGCGATTGTCTTGTTGAGTCATTGGATATCCTTAATTTTATAGTATGTTTATTTAGAATTAGACCAGTCGTCTAGTCTGGTTGTCTAAAAATCCCGCCGTCATCAAATTGATAAGAGGGCGGGTTATCTGTCGTTAATAAAAACTAAACACAGTACGTGGTTAGTTTTTACCTTTTAAAATCTGTTGGGTTAGGTTTAAAGCTGATTCTAAACTGCGTGAGCTCTGGCTTAATTTGCTCAATAAGCTTGCGCCCAACCACATAGAATATAGATTTTGAGCGGTTTCTTGGCTGTCTTCAGCCTTAATGGAGCCATCTTCAATACCACCAGCAACACAGTGTTGTATCGTAGAGGTCACTTTTTCAGCCCCTTTTAGTAAGGCTTGACGCATAGGATCAGAAAGATCAGAAACTTCAGCACTGAGCTTAACGACTAAGCATTTATGAGCGTTACAGGTACCGTTTTCAATCTGTGACCATCGAGTGAAATAACTGATAATTCTCTGGTAATGATTGCCTTCACCATGAACCAAAATAGTTTCAACTCTGCTGATGTAGGTCTCAAAATAGTGCTGGATCAGTGCCTCGCCAAATTGCTCTTTCGATTTAAAGTAGTGGTAAAACGACCCTTTTGGCACGTCCGCTTCTTTAAGCAATTGCGATAAGCCAACGCCCGTAAAGCCGTTGTTCACTATTAATTGGTAGCCAACATCTAAAACATGCAGGCGTGTGTCATTCGTTTTTTCGTTCATGGGCAGTACTATAAATTAAATTAGACCAGTCGTCTAGTGGGCGGTTTTTGACGGTATATTCAGTCGTTGCAAAAGTGGCTTCAACTATTCAAACGTTCACATATAAAAAAGCCCCAACATAGCGCGTATGTTGGGGCTTAAATCGGTCACTTCGATTATTTGATAGAGATTAACTCAACATCAAAAATCAAAGTTGCTGATGGTGGAATAGGGCCTGAACCACCTTTACCGTAAGCCAATTGGCTTGGGATAAACAGGCGAACTTTTTGGCCTTCAACCATGTAAGTCAAGCCTTCTTGCCAGCCTTTGATCACTTGTTTAAGAGCAAATGAAATCGGCTCGCCACGCTCAACAGAGCTGTCGAAAACAGTGCCGTCGATAAGTGTACCGTGGTAGTGAACCGTTACTTTGCTGTTCTTAGTTGGGTGCTCTGTACCAGTACCTTCTTCAAGAACTAGGTATTGAAGACCACTTTCAGTCGTAACAACCCCTTCTTTAGCACCGTTTTCGATAAGAAACTGTTGGCCTTGCTCGAAGTTTTCGTCACCAGACTTATGATTCATCCAAGTACGGTAGATCATGAAACCAGCCAAGATGAAGACAATGACCGGGATGATAAATTTAGACATAGTAAAACCTATTTATTGTTGATTCTTTATAGAGAAAAGCCGTTACGGCTGAGTCAAAAGGTAGTTGATTGTTTTTGCGATACCTTGAACATCTTGGTGGCCTGCAGTTAGGACTTGGTACTTACCATTGATGATAAAAGTCGGTACTGAGTTGATTTGGCCTTTTACAGAAATCTCTTCTGCTTTCTTAACGTAGTCAAACAGAGCGACTTGCTGTTCTTTATTCAGTTGGTATGGGCTAACTAGACCGCGAGAAGTGAACGCAGTCTCTAGAGCTTGTTGACGTTGTTCTGGCGTTGCATCAGCACCCATTTGAACGGCACCAAATAGGTCGTCCATGAACGCGTGATCAGGTGTCGCGTCGAGTTGCATCACTGCTGTGTAGTAGATCATTGCACTAATTTGAGCACTTTCATTGAACGTTACGTGCATCTTGCCAATAGTTTGATCTGTTAGAGATTCAATCTCTGGAATTGCACTTTCCATTTGACGGCAGTGACCACAGTTTAGAGAGAAGATTTCAGTGATCGGAGACAGGTTAAATTCAGTTAGAGCAGTAGGAAGAGCTTCGTATTGAACGCCTTTCTGTGGCTCGTCTGTTTCACTACAACCCGCAATAATAAGTACGGCAGCGAGTGCTGTGATGAATTTAGTAAATGGTTTAAACATAATGTTTGCTCTAACGTTGAGAAGTCGTGAGATTCTAACTATTTAGTACGAATTGGAAAACAATTATAAGGTAAATAAATGCAAACAGTTGGAACCAGCGGGTGATGACAGGCTAGTTGACGGTTAACTGTGATCAAAAGCACTTTTTTTGGGTGTGCTTTCTTTTCGTATAAAGTTTTTGTCTAAAGTTTTTCCCTCAGTGCCGATATAGACATTAGTGAATGGTTTATCTGCATGAGTGGTTGGTGAAGTAATGAGATATTTAGCGATAATGTTAAGCATAGCTTTGGTAGGGTGTGAAACGACGTTACCAACGGGTATGTTAGGTGACGATCTGCTAGATACTGCACCGCAAACCGATTACGACCTTATGCATCCTGAATGGGGTGTGGTTCAAACGACATCTGTGGCGAGCAATCGCAGTTATTCAGTCCAGAGCAGCACTTATCAACAAAAAACCATCACTACCAACTATGGGCGTGGTGTCTCGACTAATGACCCGCTGGAAGTTTTTTTAAGACAAAACCGTATCGATTTCGAAGTCTTGCCTGGCAACCATGTAATGGTAAAGCTTGAGCAACATGTGAACTTTAAGACAGGCTCTGCATTCCCTGAACCCGCTTACAACCATTGGTTAGATACGTTGGGCAGTTATCTTTCTCAGCGTCAAGATATCGATGTTGTGATTGAAGGTCATACCGACAATACAGGTTCTGATCAAATCAATGATCCTCTATCAGAGCAGCGTGCAAAAGAAGTGAAAGCTCGATTAGAGAGTAACTATGTATCTAGCCGCTCTATCTATACTCGAGGCTTCGGTGAATACGTTCCGGCTTGTAACAATGCTTCAGCCCAAGGTAAAGCATGTAATCGTCGGGTTGAATTGATGCTGATTGTCGCTAAGTAACAGCTAGTGTCTCTGTTCTCGTTCAAAAGAAACTTAACAACCACCTACTAAAGTAGGTGGGTTAGTATTACGGACTGAAAGTCCGGA
>NZ_OSDX01000073.1:0-21078 GCF_900382755.1 Vibrio sp. Evd11 | reverse complement strand
ATAACTCTTTACCATGCTGTTCAAAAAACACTCACGAAAGATCAACACGCCCTAGTTATCTCAGGCCACCCGGAAACGCCAACAGAAGATATCAAGCAGTTCAACATCACAGCCGATGACGGACACGCTGCAACATTTATGGTTTCAGAGCCAGCAGTTTTTGATTTGCCAATCATTGAGGTAGGCGATATCGCTGTCGACGAGGCTGTTGAAGCCGAACTTCAAAAGACAATCTCTGGCACGTGGTCGCTTAAAGCTGGTGAAGAGTTCTCTGAGCAACTCGATATTAGTGAGTTATTTACCTCAAGTGTTTCTGGTGACGTTGAATACTACGCAAACTACGCTGCTCACGACAATGAGCCAGCAAGCAATCCAATCCCTGGTGTTTCCGTAAATGTAGACGCAAGTGGCTTAGTCACACTGGAAGGTACACCTACATCGGAAACCAACGGTGTCATACTTTATGTGGCAAAAGGAATCAACTTCTCTGGCGGTGAAGAGAATGACATTGAATCTGAAATGGTTACCTTAGCGCTACCAAACGTAAAGCCAGCAGATATCACACCACCAGAAGGCGATCACCCTCTAATCAATAATACATGGTACTTCCTTGAAAGAGGTCAATCTGACGGTGATGGCAATGAATCGAACGATTACTCTCGAGTATGGTGTGATACTGTTCGATTCGAAGATGGCAATGTTTATTACAGTAACCGAACTGTTGAAAACAAAACCGAATGTACGTCAGAGGCAGATGAGTTGATCGGCACATATTCTATCGAAGGCAATAGCTTAGTTGCAGCTTATGCAGAAGGTAGCGATGTTTTCAATATCACCTATGATGTGACCAACGATTACGATAGCAATGAAATATCACAAGGCGCTGTAACGCTTCTTCAAACAGAAGATGGCGAATCAAGTCGTTACATTTGGTTTAAGAGCGAGCTAGATGCTGAGAAACGTATTCAAGTAGCATCGAGCGATAACTCTGATGTAAGAGATGCCGCTATCTACTGGCCAAGCTCTCAAGAAGATACATTCAAATTGATCTCAACCTCCCTTCAAATGGATGTGGCTAATGGTTCAGGTAATTCCCATGATTACATTAAAGTGTGGATGAATGGCATCAGCTGTGACGGTCTATTTGAAGGTCAGGATGGTGATGAGGCTATTTTTGATAGCTTTAGAGTGACTTTTGACGATAACCACAATGGTATCTACGCGAACAATAACTCTTGTTTCACGGCTTACGAAGATGGAACGCCAAACGCGGTCATCTCATTCTTGTTCGGTTATGATAACAATAACCGCCTTGATCTGGATGAGACATATAGCATCATGGGTAAAATATCTGATGGGTCAAGCAACTGGAATGATTACATTACTGATATCAACTTCAACATGACTTGGGATGGTGTGTCTAACGACGAATAATCTTCACCCATAAAAACAAAAACCCCAGCCAATCGCTGGGGTTTCTTTTATCTGGACCTTTTGGCCTACGGTAACCCAAATGCTATTAACGCTACTTAACACACATCACGTTAAGTAGTGAAGAACCTTTAAGTTGGTTTACGTTACCATTGGTGAACAGGCCTTTTTTATCCGCTCCCCAATAAGGTAAGTGCATTGGCCAGTTCTGCTTTTCCATGACTTTTGATCCAAGGATGCTTTGCCACTGCTGTTCATTCATCAACTTCATGCCGATCTGATTACACACAAGTTCGGCACTACCAAAATCTAGACGACTCCAAGGCTTTCCCTGTTCCATATAGAACTGCTGTTTATGGTCCGACAAATATGGCACTGCATATTTGTTGCCCGCAACATTAGCGGTCACACGAACTTCGATATCGAGATCATTGCCCGAACTTGAAGCATTGCTAGGAATCGCTTGAATTGCGGCTGCACTCGTTGCGGCTACCGCTGAAGTCGCGACCACGGGTTTCGGTGCAGGCTTCGCTTCTGGTTTTGGTTTTACAGGCGCTTTGGGCTTGACCATTTTTGGCTCTGCCGGTTTTGCAACGATAGGCTGTGACGAGGTCTGAGACTTATCGACCATACGAATAAAGGCTTCACCGTAACCAGGAACCTTACGTACTTGAGCTAGGTCTTTTCTCGCATCAGAGAAGGTTGAATAAGGGCCGATTAAGCAACGGTAGTCACTTCCTTCAGGCTTCATCCAAACATTGGTCGAGATTTTCTCATAAAGAGGCTTCGCTCGGCTCAATGACAAAGGCTTATTGAGCAGGCCACATTGAACCCAAAACAGTTCATTAGCTGAATGACGTTTAGACGCCTTGCTACCCCAAACACCCTTACCGATCGGACATGATTGTTCTAGCTGTGGTAATTGATTAGTGCTTGCTTGAGTAGCATCACATAGAACCGATTCTGCATTAACCTGGCTCGATGCCAAGAGGGATGCAGCAATAAGCCCCACACGATAATTTTTACTCACAGCACGACATACAGCATTCATTGTCAATTTCATAACCACCACTTAAACCCTCTCGGGCTAATTGTTACCGATTCTATGTCGATAAAACATGAATTCCATTTTAAGTATTATTGACCATGTCAATAATACTTAGTTCCAGATCCATTAAGCAAAAAAAGAGCCGTAATTGCTTACGGCTCTTAGTTTAGTGATTTTTTTTACTAAAAATCAATCCGCGTTATCACCCTTTATAAATTTTAGGGTTAAATACATCACGTAACCAGTCGCCTAATAGGTTGATCACTAGAACGAGTGTTACCAAAAGCACACCTGGGAATGCTGTGATCCACCATGCTCCAGAGAAAATGTAGTTAAAACCGGTACTGATCAGGGCACCCAGTGACGGTTGGTCGACTGGCAAACCTAAGCCTAGGAAAGAAAGTGCCGCTTCCGACATGATGGCATTTGCCACCTGTACCGTAGAGATAACCAAAATTGGTGATAAGCAGTTCGGTAGAATATGGCGGAACATAATACGTGGCGCTTTAAAGCCCATCACGCGAGCTGCTTCTACATATTCTTTCTTCTTCTCTGCCAATACTGATGCACGAATGGTACGCGCATACTGAGGCCATTCGGCAATACCAATAATGACCACCAGCATGACAACGGCGTATTGCGCATAGAAGTCACTACCAAAGCTTGCCTTAAAGATGGCCGAGACAATGATCGCAACCATCATGGTCGAGAAAGAGAGCTGAACATCCGCAAAACGCATCAAGAAGCTATCAATACGGCCACCGAAGTAACCCGCAGACAAACCAATGATGATACCAAGCGTCAGTTGTAGACCTACCGCTAAGAAACCAATGGTCAGTGATAAACGCGAACCGTAAAGCATGGTCGATAAAATATCACGGCCTTGCTCATCCGTTCCTAGCAAGAAGCGATCTTCACCATCTTCCATCCATGATGGTGGAAGTTCTGAGTCCATGATATCAATCGATGTCACGTCGTACGGGTCTGTTGGCGCTAGAATAGGTGCAGCTAGAGCCATCACTAAAAAGATTGAGAAAATGGCGAAGCTCACCATTGCCACTTTGTCGCGTAAGAAGTAATACACAATGTCAGATTGCTTAAAACGTTCCCAGCGAGACGGCACTGTCGATGTCTGTTCCATGATTATGCTCCTTTCCCTGTGATGTTAACGGTTGGGTTGATAACACCGTAAAGCAAATCAACAATCGTGTTAGTCACTACGAAAATAAGACCAACAAAAATAACGTATGCGGTAATCAGTGGTGTATCTACACGGTTGATTGCTTCTAAGAATAAGAAGCCTGTACCTGGCCACTGGAAAACCGTTTCCGTAAGAATGGTGTATGCCACCATAGTACCAATCTGAACACCACCAACGGTAAGTACCGGTAGCATGGTGTTTTTCAATGCATGTTGGTAATAGATTTTGTTTAAAGCTAAGCCTTTCGCTTTGCCGAATTTGATGTATTCCGAGCTCAATACTTCCAGCATTTCAGAACGCACGAGACGAATGAACAGCGGCAGCATGATTGAAGCCAAAGCAATACTTGGAAGCACAAGGTGAGCCAAGCCATCAAGCGTTAGGAAGCCAGATTCCCAACCAAACCAGTTTGCCGTATCACCACGACCAAAGGACGGTAGCCAGCCTAACTCGATAGAGAATACATACATCAACATAATGGCCGTCAAGAACACAGGAACCGAGATACCGACGCTACTGCCCGCCATAATCAGCTTGGTAAAAAAGCTCTTAGGGTGAATAGCAGAGTAAACGCCTAGTGGAATCGACAGGCAAACAATAATAATAGAAGCGCCAAACACTAACTCTAGTGTGGCTACTAACTTATCGAGAATCACGTCCACAGCCGGACGCTTAAAGAAGTACGAAGTACCAAGATCACCCTGTAGAGCAGCGCCTACAAAGCGAGTGTATTTTGTAATGAAGGGATCATTTAAGCCGAGTTCATCACGCAGCGCTTGACGCTCCGATTCTGAAACAGATTGACCGACTAACTCACGCAACGGGTCGCCCAGGTTATCCTGTATGGCAAACGCCACCAAACTGATCACAAACATCACTATCAGTGCCTGAAACAGGCGCTTGACCAGAAACGTAACCATTCCTTGCCCCTTATCTATCCATGACTATCTAATCAAAATCCGCGACTAGATAAAAAATTTCAGTCTTAAAAAAGGTATTTAGCCAGACTGAAGGAAGACCAAATACCGAAACTTAAATCTATTTCTTAATAATTCGAGAGCCTGAAAAGCTTCAGGCTCTCGATTCTAGCAAGCTAGATTATTTTACAACTAGGTCGCCGAAGTAAGGCATAACCATTGGGTTTACTACGTCTGCTGCACCTACGTTAGACTTCGCGCCCCACGCTTCACTTTGCCAGTGAAGAGGAACAAACGCTGCGTCGTTGTAAAGTGTTGCTTCAACGCCTTTCAGCATTTCAGAACGCTTAACAGGGTCAGTTTCAGTGTTAGAAGCTTCTACAATTGCATCCATCTCTGGGTTTGAGTAACCAGAACAGTTGTATTGGCCACGACCCGTTTCTTCGTTACGAGTCATTGTTAGGAACTCACTGAAGTTAGCTGAATCTTCAGTATCTGAGTGCCAACCGATCATCATCATGTCTGCTGAACATAGGTCAAACTCAGGCCAGTACTGTGCTTTAGGCATCGTTTTAAGATCAACTTTGATACCAATCTTAGATAGCATTGCCGCAGACGCTTGAGCCACTTTTGCATCGTTCACGTAACGGTTGTTTGGTGCCATCATCGTTAGCGTAAAGCCATCTTCGTAGCCCGCTTCCTTCATTAGCTCTTTTGCTTTTTTCAGGTCGTAACGAGGTACTAGTGCATCATCGTGACCCGCGTAGCCTGTTGGGCTTTGCTGACCAGCTGCAGTAGCGAAACCTTTCATGATTTTCTTAACAATACCTTCATTGTTAATCGCATGAACGATTGCTTGACGAACGCGAACATCTTTCAGTGCTTCGTTGCTGTTTTGATTCATTTGGAACGTAATGATACGAGTACCAGGCAGCGTCACTAGATCGATGTTTTTAGCGTTTTTAACACGCTTGTGATCGTTAGGCGCTACTGGGTGAATCATGTCTACATCGCCAGAAAGAAGTGCTGCAACACGTGTTGCATCTTCTTTGATTGGAACCAATGTTAGCTTGTCTACGTTACCTTTCGTTTCTGTATCCCAGTAATCGTTAAAACGCTCAAACGTTACTTTAACGCCTTGCTCACGTTGAGTAACGATGAATGGACCTGTACCTGAAACGTTTGTAGAAGCGAACGAGTTACCGTGCTTAACTAGCTCAGACTTGTCATTACCTTCGGCTGTTTGGCCTGAGTAAAACTTGCTGTCCATTGGGAAGATGTAGGTTGCTGTCTGTAGTACTAGTGGGTAAGCCGCTTTAGAGACTAGTTCAACTGTGTAGTCATCCACTTTTACCATCTTCTCGTAAGGCGTGAAGATAGACTTAAAGTCTGGAGATGCTTGTAGACGTTCGAATGTCCACACAACATCGTCAGCTGTTAGTTCATTGCCTGAGTGGAATTTAACACCCTGACGTAGATTAAAGCGGAAAGTCGTTTCATTGACACGTTCCCAGCTTGTCGCTAGGCGGCCTTCAAAATCCATCTCTTGAGTGAAACGTACTAGAGGGTCAAACACCATGTGAGACATTTGCAGTGTGCCGCCAGATAGCTGCTCGTGCGGGTCAAGTGACACTGGGTCAGCTGCGTAGCCAACAGTAATATCTGCTGCTGCTGCACTAAAGCTTAGGCCAGCTGCCATCAAAGCTACTGCTAATTTGCTTTTCATGGTTTTCATTGCATAACTCCTTCATGCGGGAATCCAGATCCCTAGTTGTTGTATTTGCGTCTGTTATTGTATTTCAGGCAGGCTAAACCTCTACCCTGCTGAAATTTATATTGCGGCTTGTGCCACTGCTTTTTCTTCTCGTAAGCCCGTAAATTCAGGCATTAAAGAAATCAGGTGTTGGCTATATTCATGCTGTGGAGAGTTAAATAACTGCTCAGTAGGTGCTACTTCCAGTAGCGTACCCATCTGCATCACGCCAACACGATCACACATCTGACGAATAACCGGTAAATCATGACTGATGAACAGCATGGTTAGGTTGAGTTCGTCTTGTAGATCTTTTAATAGGTTTAGGATCTGCGCCTGTACCGATACATCTAACGCCGACGTTGGTTCATCACAAATCAATAGGCGAGGTCGCGTTGCCAAAGCACGAGCGATAGAAATACGCTGACGCTGACCACCTGAGAATTCATGCGGGTATTTAACCCCTGCCATTTGTCCAAGACCAACATGATCCAACAAATCATGAACAATCTGACGAGTTTCGTTCTCGTTGCGAGTCAGTTTATGGAAACGAATTGGCTCTGCGATGATGTCGAAAATCTTCATACGTGGGTTCATTGACGTATACGGGTTTTGGAAAACCATCTGCATTTGACGACGCATTGGGCGACGTTCTTTTTCAGATTTAAGCCCAGTAAGATCGACACCTTCAAAGGTTACTTTACCTGAGTTAGGGGCGTATAGGCCTGCGATAACACGTGCAATCGTTGATTTACCAGAACCAGACTCACCCACTAGGCCAAAGGTTTCACCTTCATGCACTTCAAAGCTTACGTTGTTTGAAGCTTGCACATACTCGCGACGGCTTTCGAAGAAAGAATCTTTTGTCGTAAAGCGCAGGTTAACGTTTTCTACGTTCAGTAGCGGACCTGTGTATTCACGATGATCTTGGCTTTGACCTAACCAGTGATTTTTTACATCTAAGGCTTCCATCTCGTGTGCTTCTTCGATGTAGCTAACAAGAGGGAAACGGTCGAGTTTACGGTCTGAGCGAGGAACGGCTGAAATCAAGCTGTGCGTGTATGGGTGTTCAGGTGTACCCAATACTTGTTTCGTTGGGCCGAATTCAACCAGATCACCACGGTACATAACCGCAACACGGTCAGTCACGTTAGATACAACACCCATATCGTGGGTCACCAACATACAACCTACGTTTTTCTTAATACATAGATCGCGAATCAAGCCTAAGATTTGGTCTTGGATAGATACGTCTAGAGCGGTTGTTGGTTCATCGGCGATGATCAGGTCAGGTTCGCCTGCCAATGCAATCGCGATAACCACACGCTGACGCATACCACCAGAGAATTGGTGCGGATACTGTTTAAGGCGGTTTTCAGGTTGTGGGATACCCACTTGGTTCATTAAGTCTAATGAACGCTGATAAGCTTCTGCATCCGATACCTTCATATTGGCATGGATGGTTTCTTTTAATTGCTGTTCTACGGTAAATAGAGGATTAAGAGAAGTCATTGGATCTTGAAAGATAAATCCAATCTTAGAGCCGCGAACTTTACGCATCTCTTCCGGAGATAAACCCGATACTTTTTCGCCATCAAGGAACACTTCACCGCTCGCAATACGACCGGGAGGGCTTAGCAAATCGATCACAGCATTGCCGACTGTTGATTTACCGGCACCAGACTCCCCTACAACGCCAACAATCTCACCACGTTCAATGTTGAACGAAAGCGATTTTACTGCTGCGTGAACTCCATGACGAGATGGGTATTCGATACGAAGATTTTTTACTTCTAAAAGTGACATTACCAGACCTCTACTGCTTTGGCAGCTCTCTGCCCTGTCTGCAAAATTGAATCCATTCTTACCAGAATATTGTTCTGATATTTTATACGGTTGACAATTTGGCAAATAATTCACAGAAAAGCAACAAAAATAGGATAAAAAGTCGACATTAAACGCTTAGCAAGCAAAAGTGCCACATAACTATTCACATAGAGAGCATATAGTAAGAAAAAACAACATCATATTGTTGGTGATAAACACTCACAAATCCCTTGCTACTACTTACTTGTAGAGTTAAACCTATGGTTCAAAGCAGATCTCACTATCAGTCACTAAAAACAAATAATTATTCCAAAAAACAATTAACACTATAGAAACAAATACTAATTTTATTAATTTAAGTAAATAAAACAACCAGATAGAACTCATTTAGCCATACATTCAACCTCTTCTATTATTTCAACAAATACAAACCAGAAAAACGAAAGGTTTAATAAATTAGGGCAGAATTTAAGCGACTGGGAGTAAAGAAAGCTGTCAATTACAGGCCTTAGTGAGCAAATTTAGGGGCAGATTTCACTTTTAATAGAAATCTTTAGACCAAACTCATTATTCTGTCGAATAATTGAGTGATTTATTTATATAAAATTAGATATAGATCTGAGTATTTCATAAAGCGCTCATCTCAATTGAGGCGTGAGAATCTAGAAAATCGATGGTGGGGTGTTTAGAGAGAGCTTGACTGAAGCGGTGCCATTCAAGGTATCAAAATAAGTCAGTTCCCAGCACTCAAAAACAAAAAGTTGAAGAATTTCCGATACGATAGATGCAAAAAAGCCCCGTCATTTCTGACGCGGACGGCTTAGTTGAGGCTTCTTAAAGTGATCGGTGAAGAGATATTCTTTGAACATCAGGCGAACCCCACTTGGGTTACAATCTGGTGATCTACAGATGAAAAAAAAGCTCATCATTTCTGATGAGCTTTCTTAAAGGTGGTCGGTGAAGAGGGATTCGAACCCCCGACCCTCTGGTCCCAAACCAGATGCGCTACCAAGCTGCGCTATTCACCGAGACGTTTCGTTTGATTTCTCAAACAGGGAACTTCAAAGAAGTTACCAAAATTAATGGGGTGGCTAACGAGATTCGAACTCGCGACCACCGGAATCACAATCCAGGGCTCTACCAACTGAGCTATAGCCACCACTAATTTTTTATATAACCGCTATCAAGCGATTATTGAAATAGTGGTCGGTGAAGAGGGATTCGAACCCCCGACCCTCTGGTCCCAAACCAGATGCGCTACCAAGCTGCGCTATTCACCGACTAATTTTGTCTCGACTCTTGGGAATAATGAGTCAACACTGGAAGCCTAAGCTACCGTTATTTTGTAAAGAAAGAATGGGGTGGCTAACGAGATTCGAACTCGCGACCACCGGAATCACAATCCAGGGCTCTACCAACTGAGCTATAGCCACCATTGTTTCTTTTTTGCCAATTCTCACTTACCGAAGTAAGAGACCGGATGGCGCGCCTGAAAGGATTCGAACCTTCGGCCTTTGGCTCCGGAGGCCAACGCTCTATCCAGCTGAGCTACAGGCGCATGCCCTGTCGGCGGAGTGGAATAATACGTATATCACCTAAGGTCGTCTAGTACTTTTTTAACTTTTTTTTCTGTTTGGTCTCTTTTTCGACAGTTAATATGTGATAAACCCCTTATTTGAGTACTACAACCCTCTGGAGCTTATAAGTTGTTGTTTATTGCAACAACTTATCAGGATATAATCACCCATTATTTACATTGGTTTAACAGTTGCTCTTTGCTGATAAAGCCAAAACACCCTTCCAACACTATAAATTGGTAAGCATGTACTTACCTTGGGAATGTAAAGTGAGTTTAATGGATATGTCTCGTCGAATTTTAAGCGTTGTCATCGCAGTTTTAACCTTTTCAACTGGCGCTATGGCTTCAGGCCTAAGTGAAGCAGAGCAAGATGCTATTGCTGAACGCATCAAACCAGTTGGCCAAGTTTACCTAGTCGGCAGCGAGCCAGTAGCCGCAGAACCAACAGGCCCTCGTGATGGCGCAGCAGTTTACGGTACCTTTTGTATCGCTTGTCACGCATCCGGCGTAAGTGGCGCACCTAAAACAGGTGATGCTGGTGACTGGGGGCCTCGTATTGCCCAAGGTCGCGACATCCTAGCTGACCACGCAATCAACGGCTTCAATGCTATGCCAGCGAAAGGTTCATGTATGGACTGTTCCGACGACGAAATCAAAGGTGCTATCGAGCACATGATTGCCGGTCTGTAATTTACCGCTCTGTAATTAAAAATGCCAAATTCAAAAAAGGTGACCTCATGGTCACCTTTTTATTGGTCTCGATTTAAAGCCAAACATCACTTCTTATTGAACATCGCACGAATGTTGGCAATGTGTGCCTGCCCTTTCTCCATTCGTTCTTCTGCGGATTGAGGCTTCTTCACGCTTTCCCACTCCACATCTTCATGCGGCAGTTCATCAAGGAATCGGCTTTGTGATGGCTTTATCAATTCGCCATACTGACGACGTTCACGACATTTAGTGAAGGTCAGCTCTTTCTGCGCTCGAGTAATCCCTACATACATAAGACGACGTTCTTCTTCTACGTTACCTTCATCGACACTGGTTTGGTGCGGCAAGATACCCTCTTCTGCCCCCATCAGAAATACATACGGAAACTCTAGGCCTTTCGATGCGTGCAATGTCATTAATTGAACTTGGTCTGCATCGTCATCATCTTCACCACGCTCCATCATGTCACGTAGCGTTAAACGTTGAACCACTTCTCGTAGGGTCTTCTCTTCTTTGTCGTAGTTGTCACCCTCAAGGTCAGCAACGATCCAACTATAAAGATCAGAAACGTTCTTCATTCTCATCTCTGCAGCTTTCGGGCTTGCCGAGGTTTCGTACAACCAATCTTCATAGTTAATATCACGAACCAATGAGCGTACAGCCTCAACGGTATTGCCACGTTCAGCATTATCAGAAATACGAACAATCCAATCGCTGAAACGGCGCAGGTTTTCTAAACCACGACCAGTCAAAGTTTGCTCTAAACCCATCTCAAAGCTAGCTTCAAACAAGCTCTTGCCACGCATGTTGGCGTAGCTGCCTAACTTCTCAAGCGTCACCGGGCCAATCTCACGACGTGGTGTGTTTACAATACGTAGAAACGCGTTGTCATCATCAGGGTTCACCAACACGCGGAGGTAAGCCATGATGTCTTTAATCTCAGCTCTAGCGAAGAAAGAGGTACCGCCAGAAATTTTGTAAGGCACACGGTTCTGCATCAACGCTTTTTCAATCAAGCGAGATTGGTGGTTACCACGGTACAGCACTGCGTAATCTTTATATTCTGTGCGATTCAAAAACTTGTGAGCGATGATCTCACCTGTAATACGCTCTGCTTCATGCTCTTCATTCTTAGCATTCAATACTTTGAGCTTTTCACCGTCCGGGATCTCAGAGAACAGTGACTTTTCATAAACGTGTGGGTTATTAGCGATCAAGATATTCGCTGCACGCAAAATTCGACTCGTTGAGCGGTAGTTCTGCTCTAGTTTGATCAAGCGTAAGTTCGGGTAGTCCTCACCTAACAGCACCAAGTTTTGCGGTTTTGCACCACGCCATGAGTAAATAGATTGGTCATCGTCACCTACGACCGTCAAACGACCACGCTCTCCCACAAGCAGACGCACCAATTCATATTGGCTGGTGTTGGTATCTTGATACTCATCGACAAGTAAATAGCGAATACGAGACTGCCAGCGCTCGCGCACTTCTTGATTGGTTTTCAGAAGTAATACTGGCATCGCAATCAGATCATCAAAATCGAGCGCGTTGTATGCCTTCATCTGTTTCTGGTACATCTCAAAACAGAATGCAAACAACTGCTCTTGTTCGCCTTGAGCTCGAGCTTTCGCCTGATCTGGCGTCAGCATGTCATTCTTCCAATTCGAAATAGTGCTCATTAAAGCACGCAGCAGGTCCTTATCACCATCGATCTGTCTCTCTGTTAGCTCTTTTAATAGCGCCAACTGGTCTTGGTCATCAAATAGAGAGAAGCCCGCTTTCAGACCCAACGCTTTGTATTCACGACGAATGATAGTTAAGCCCATGGTATGAAAAGTCGAAACGATCAGGCCTTTCGATTCACCTTTACCCAGAGTTTGCCCCACACGTTCTTTCATCTCGCGTGCCGCTTTATTGGTAAAAGTTACCGCTGCAATATTGCGTGCCTTGTAACCACACTCTTGAACCAAGTAAGCAATCTTATTCGTGATAACACGCGTTTTACCGGATCCTGCGCCTGCTAACACTAAGCAGGGGCCCGAAACATATTTCACGGCTTCATCTTGTCTTGGGTTCAGTTTCATTTGGTTCTCAATTTGGTCTATCGGAGCGAATTCAATTGCGCGCCTATAATAATGCTGCAACACCACGAATGCTACGCTCTCTTATGCAAGAATTTTATATCACATATAAAAAACTATGTTGCACATATGTGTGGGTCTTAGGCTATAATGAATGAACGTTCATTCATTAGTGAGTATATTATCACTGTCTGGTTCTTATTCTATGATAGATAAAAGACAACAAATTATAGATGCCGCCGAAAAACTGATTGCTGAATCAGGCTTTCACGGACTTTCTATGCATAAACTAGCTAAAGAAGCAGGAGTTGCTGCTGGAACTATTTATCGCTACTTCTCAGACAAAGAAGAACTATTACAACAAGTTCGCTTAGCTGTCACTCAACGAAATGCTGGTTTAATTCAGCAAGGCGTTGAAGATTCGATGAGTCTAAAAGAACGATTTAGAAAAATGTGGCTCAACATTTTCGAGCTCTCGGGATCAAACATCTGCAATTTAAAGAATAGAGCTCAATACGACTCTTTACCTTGTATTCGCAGCCATGAGACCAAAGAGATTGAACGAAAAATGTTCCACAAAATAGATCAACTCTTTACTGAAGGTAGAGAGCAAGGGGTGTTTAAGCCTCTAGAAAACCCTGTTTTAGCAGCACTTAGCTTAGAAGTCAGTGTCACGCTGGCCCGTAAGCAATCTCTTGGATATTACCAACTTGATAAAAAAGCCATTGAAGCGGCGATTGAAGCAAGTTGGGATGCGATTATTACACACTAATTTGGAGTTCTAACTAGAATGAAAAAGTGGACTTTCTTCATGTTACTCATCGCTGTACTACTTTTCGGCAGCGTTATTGGGTTTAACATGTTTAAACAACAAAAAATTGCTGAGTTTATGGCTAACCGACCTGAGCCAGAGTTTCCAGTAACGGTAACAGAAGTTCAACCTATCGACTGGGTTCCTGTGATCGAAGCTATCGGCTTCATCGAACCTAACCAAGGTGTAACACTAGAGAACGAAACCAGCGGTGTCATTGATCAAATCTCTTTCGAATCTGGTACTGATGTTAAGAATGGTCAGCAACTAGTACGTCTCGATTCTGACGTAGAAAAAGCAAACCTAAAGAGTTCTGAAGCTCGTTTGCCTGCCGCGAAAGCAAAATATAAACGTTACCAAGGTCTATATAAGAAAGGCTCGATCTCTAAAGAAGCATACGATGAAGCAGAAGCGAACTACTTCTCTCTATCTGCTGACATTGAAAGCCTGAAAGCATCGATTGAACGCCGTGAAATCCGTGCACCATTCGATGGAAAAGTCGGTATCCGTAATGTGTATCTAGGTCAATACCTGCAGTCGGGTACTGATATCGTTCGTTTAGAAGACACCAGTGTAATGCGCCTGCGCTTCACCGTTTCTCAAACAGACATCTCACGCATCAATGTTGGTCAAGCTATCGATATCTTCGTGGACGCTTACCCTGAAAAACCTTTCGAAGGTTCTATTAGTGCAATCGAACCTGCAGTAAGCATCCAAAGTGGTTTGATTCAAGTTCAAGCAGACATTCCAAACAATGATGGCAAGCTTCGTAGCGGTATGTTCGCTCGTGCCAACATCATTCTGCCTAAGCTAGAGAACCAAGTAACACTACCTCAAACAGCAATCACCTTCACACTATACGGTGACAATGTTTACATCCTAACGGAAGAAGATGGTGTTCAACGTGTTGCTCAACATGTTGTAAAAGTAGGTGAACGTACCGCTGATATTGCTCACATCCTTGAGGGTGTTAAAGCTGGCGATACAGTTGTAACTTCTGGCCAAGTTCGTCTAAGTAACGGTGCCAAAGTTAAGGTTGTGGAAAGTGATGCGATCACGCCACCATCTGAAACACCTAAGCTGTAACTGGAGGCATAATGCGCTTTACTGATGTTTTTATTAAACGTCCAGTTCTAGCGGTATCCATCAGCTTTTTGATTGCGCTGCTTGGTCTACAAGCAATCTTCAAAATGCAGGTGCGTGAATACCCTGAAATGACGAATACCGTGGTAACCGTAACAACGAGTTACTACGGTGCAAGTGCCGATCTTATCCAAGGCTTTATAACCCAGCCCCTCGAACAGGCTGTGGCTCAAGCGGATAATATCGATTATATGACTTCATCTTCTGTACTGGGTAGTTCAACTATCACAGTTAACATGAAGTTGAACACCGACCCGAATGCGGCGCTGTCTGACATACTGGCCAAGACAAACTCGGTGCGTTCTCAGCTTCCAAAAGAAGCCGAAGATCCAACCGTAACCATGTCGACCGGTTCAACGACCGCGGTACTTTATATTGGCTTTACCAGTGATGAGCTCGTATCAAGCCAAATCACCGATTATCTAGAGCGTGTAATCAACCCGCAGCTATTTACGGTAAATGGTGTATCTAAAGTCGACCTTTACGGTGGTATGAAATACGCACTGCGCGTATGGCTAGATCCGTCAAAAATGGCAGCTGTTAACCTAACCGCTACTGATGTTATGTCGGTATTGAATGCCAACAACTACCAGTCAGCGACAGGTCAAGCTACTGGCGAATTCGTTCTTTATAACGGCAGTGCCGATACACAAGTATCAAACACTGAAGAGTTAGAGAACTTAGTCGTTAGAAGTGGTGAAGGTGAGATTATTCGTCTGTCTGACATCGCTAAGGTTTCTCTAGAGAAAAGCCACGACGTTTATCGTGCAAGTGCGAACGGTCAGGAGGCGGTTGTTGCAGCAATTAATGCGGCACCAAGTGCGAACCCAATCAACATCGCTGCAGATGTACTTGAGCTTCTTCCTCAGCTAGAGAAGAACCTTCCAAGCAACATATCAATGAACGTAATGTACGATTCAACCATTGCGATTAACGAGTCAATTCAAGAAGTTATCAAGACAATTCTTGAAGCGGCATTAATCGTATTAATCGTAATCACATTGTTCTTAGGTTCATTCCGAGCGGTACTGATCCCTATCGTTACTATCCCACTATCTCTGATTGGTGTGGCAATGGTAATGCAGGCGATGGGCTTCTCTTGGAACCTGATGACACTACTGGCAATGGTACTCGCCATCGGTCTGGTGGTAGATGATGCGATCGTGGTACTTGAGAACGTCGACAGGCATATCAAGCTCGGGGAGTCCCCTTTCCGCGCTGCGATAATCGGTACTCGTGAAATTGCGGTGCCTGTTATCGCAATGACACTCACGCTAGGTGCGGTATACGCTCCAATCGCGATGATGGGCGGTATCACGGGCTCACTATTTAAAGAGTTCGCATTAACCCTAGCCGGTTCTGTATTTGTATCAGGTATCGTGGCACTAACGCTGTCGCCAATGATGTGTTCAAAAATGCTGAAAGCTCACGCTGAGCCGAGCAAGTTTGAGCAGAAGGTTCATAGCGTTTTGGATGGTATGACTAACCGTTACGAGCGTATGCTTAGCGCGGTAATGCAACATCGTCCAGTATTTATTGGCTTTGCTATCATCGTATTTGCAAGTTTGCCGATGTTGTTCAAGTTCATCCCTAGTGAATTAGCACCTTCAGAAGATAAAGGTGTAATCATGCTGATGGGTACTGCACCATCTAATGCGAACTTAGACTTCATGCAAAATACCATGAACGACGTAAACAAGATTCTGTCTGATCAGCCAGAAGTAGCTTACGCGCAGGTGTTCACAGGTGTTCCTAATGCAAACCAAGCGTTTGGTATTGCATCTATGGTTCCTTGGAGTGAGCGTGAAGCAAGCCAATCTGAGGTAGCAAACCGCGTTGGTGGTTTGGTGAAAGATGTTCCAGGAATGGCCGTAACAGCCTTCCAAATGCCAGAACTACCAGGTGCAGGTTCAGGCCTTCCAATTCAGTTTGTTATTACAACGCCAAACAGTTTTGAAAGCTTGTTCCAAATCACCACTGACATTTTGACTGATGTAGCGACAAACCCACTATTCGTATACTCGGATCTCGATCTGAACTACGACTCAGCAACGATGAAAGTACACATCGACAAGGATAAAGCGGGCGCATACGGCGTAACCATGCAAGATATCGGTATCACGCTAGGTACCATGATGTCAGATGGCTACGTAAACCGTATCGACTTGAATGGTCGTTCTTACGAGGTTATCCCTCAGGTTGAACGTAAATTCCGTTTGAACCCAGAATCGATGAATAACTACTACGTACGTGCTGCGGACGGTAATGCTGTACCACTAGGCAGTTTGATTACGATTGATGTTGTGGCAGAGCCTCGCTCTCTTCCTCACTTCAACCAATTGAACTCAGCTACGATTGGTGCAGTACCTGCTCCAGGCGCTGCAATGGGTGATGCAATTGCATGGTTTGAAGACACGGCGGCAAATAAGCTTCCAAGTGGCTACAACCACGATTACATGGGAGAAGCACGTCAATACGTAACTGAAGGTAGCGCACTCTACGCAACCTTTGGTCTAGCACTGGCTATCATCTTCTTGGTACTGGCGATTCAATTCGAATCTCTGAAAGATCCATTGGTTATCATGGTATCTGTACCACTGGCGATCTGTGGTGCCCTAATAGCTCTGGCTTGGGGTGCGGCAACGATGAACATCTACTCGCAAGTAGGTCTCATAACCTTGGTCGGCCTGATTACCAAGCACGGTATCTTGATCTGTGAAGTTGCAAAAGAAGAACAGTTGCATCATCACAAGACTCGTATCGAAGCGGTAATGGAAGCTGCGAAGGTTCGTCTTCGTCCAATCCTGATGACAACAGCTGCGATGATCGCGGGTCTAATCCCACTGATGTACGCAAGTGGTGCGGGTGCAGCTCAGCGCTTTAGTATTGGTATCGTAATCGTTGCTGGTCTAGCGATTGGTACTATCTTCACGCTATTTGTACTGCCAGTGATTTACAGCTACTTGGCTGAAAAACACAAACCTCTACCTGTATTTGTTGAAGACAAAGACCTAGAAAAGCTAGCTCGCGTCGATGAAGCAAAAGCGGCACACAGAGAATTAGCTGATAATAAGTAATCGCTAAGTCGTATTAACAATAAAAAGGCTACTTCGGTGGCCTTTTTTTATACGCCATAGGCGACATCTCAAGTGTGATTAAATAGAATAGTGGTAAATATTCAGGAGTTTTAATTGATATGTTTGATCCAAAAAAACTAGAGCAGATTGCTAAGCAGATCCACGATTCTATGCCTCAACCAGTAAAAGAGCTTGGTTCAGACGTTGATCAAAAAGTTCGCCAGGTTATCCAAGGCCAACTAAACAAGCTAGACGTTGTGAGCCGTGAAGAGTTTGATGTTCAAACACAAGTACTGCTTCGCACTCGCCAAAAGCTAACTGAAATGGAACAGAAGCTAGCGGATTTAGAAGCAAAGATTGCTGATAAGTAAGCCGTAAAGCAAGAAAACTGAAAGGGTTGATGTGAAAACACCAACCCTTTTGTATTTCTAAGGCTCAATCAAGAACTGACATTCGACGTCTAAGACCTATCAAGCAATGTCCATTCTACTGATCTGTATAACTTTGCGCCTAAAAGCAAAAAGGCTTGGTCAACGGCGACCAAGCCTTTTTATTAGATGTTGTGTTGCTTAATAATAACTCCAACCAGTAAGGAGCCAATGATACTGCTTTGCTTTTTCTACAAATTTATCAGTATCTAAGCGACTAATTAACCGCCTACAGCGATACGCTTCATGTCGCTCATGTAGCTACGTAGCTCTTCACCAATGTACTCTACAGGGTGGTTACGGATAGCTTCGTTTACTTCAATCAGCTTCGCGTTATCTACTTGGTTAGATGTTTCACCTAGACCGCGACCGATTACGTCAGTTGCAACTGAAGGCATGAACTGGTCGCGTAGTAGCGGTGTTGCTACGTTAGCGAATAGGTAGTTACCGTACTCAGCTGTATCAGAGATTACAACGTTCATTTCGTAAAGACGCTTACGAGCAACTGTGTTTGCGATTAATGGAAGCTCATGTAGAGACTCGTAGTAAGCAGACTCATCGATTATGCCAGATGCTGTCATTGCTTCGAATGCTAGCTCAACACCCGCACGAACCATAGCAACCATAAGGATACCGTTATCGAAGTACTCTTGCTCTGAGATTTCTACGTCAGAAGTTGGGTAGTTTTCGAATGCTGTTTCGCCTGTCTCTTCGCGCCAGCCTAGTAGGTTCACGTCATCGTTCGCCCAGTCAGCCATCATAGTGCTCGAGAAGTGACCAGAAATGATGTCATCCATGTGCTTGTTGTAAAGCGGACGCATTAGATCTTTTAGCTCTTCAGAAAGCTCAAACGCTTTAACTTTAGCCGGGTTAGATAGACGGTCCATCATGTGAGTTACGCCACCGAACTTAAGTGCTTCAGTAATCGTTTCCCAACCGTATTGTAGAAGTTTACCTGCGTAGCCTGGTTCGATGCCATCAGCAATCATCTTCTCGTAAGATACGATAGAACCGGCTTGTAGCATGCCACATAGAATTGTTTGCTCACCCATAAGGTCAGATTTAACTTCAGCTACGAATGAAGACTCTAGGCAACCTGCACGGTGACCACCAGTACCTGCAGCCCAAGCTTTAGCGATATCCCAGCCTTCGCCTTTAGGGTCATTTTCTGGGTGAACAGCGATCAGCGTTGGAACACCGAAGCCACGCTTGTACTCTTCACGTACTTCAGAACCTGGACATTTAGGTGCAACCATTACAACGGTAAGGTCAGCACGTAATTGCATGCCTTCTTCAACAACGTTGAAACCATGAGAGTAACCAAGAGCAGCGCCTTCTTTCATTAGAGGCATTACTGTCTCAACAACATTAGTGTGTTGCTTATCAGGAGTAAGGTTAATCACTAGGTCTGCTTGAGGGATTAGCGTTTCGTAGCTACCAACTACAAAGCCGTTTTCGTCAGCATTCTTGAATGATTGACGCTTCTCATCAATTGCAGCTTGGCGTAGAGCGTAAGATACGTCTAGACCAGAATCACGCATGTTTAGACCTTGGTTTAGGCCTTGAGCACCACAGCCAACAATGACGATCTTCTTACCTTCAAGGTATTCAGCTTCAGTCGTAAATTCTTCACGATCCATGAAACGGCAGCGACCTAATTGGTCTAGTTGCTCACGAAGGTTTAATGTATTGAAATAGTTCGCCATTGTAGGGCACTCCTTTAAAAATAAGTCCGTAAGGTCGATATCTCTCTATCGAATGACTTCATACTAAAACAGACATCCCGTTGCTGAAAGTGATATATTCACAATTAGTTATTGCAATAAATGCAACATGGAAACGATCACAGAACATGAACATAAAATCTCTACAATTATTTATACATTTATGTGATAGCAAGAGTTTCAGCAAAACAGCTGCTGCTATGCACGTCAGTCCTTCTGCCCTTAGTCGTCAAATACAAAAGCTTGAGGAAGAAACAGGGCAAGAACTGCTTATCAGGGATAATCGAAGTGTTGATCTCACTCCGGCAGGTAAACACCTATTACCTGTGGCATTGAGCATCGTTGGCGAGTGGCAGCAATATAATCTTCATCTAAAAGGCGGAGAACAGGAACTCAAGGGTGAGATCCGTATTTTCTGTTCCGTAACAGCAAGCTACAGTCACCTTCCTGAACTCATTACCGAATTCAGAGCTATTCATCCGTATATTGAGTTTAAGCTCTCTACCGGTGACCCAGCGCAATCCATTGACAAGATACTGAATGATGAAGCTGATATTGCTATTTCAGCAAAACCAGATATTTTGCCTTCAAGATTAGAATTCGAAACCATCAGCGATATACCACTGTCAGTAATCATCCCATCCGGTGTCAGTAGCTTTAGTCAGCAACTGCAATCCGAAAACCCAAACTGGAATGAAGTGCCTTTTATCATTCCCGAAGCAGGCACTGCCCGTGAACGTGCGAATGCATGGTTCAAAAGGATGAAGATTAAGCCCAACATTTACGCACAGGTATCTGGGCATGAGGCGATTGTAAGTATGGTTGCACTGGGCTGTGGAGTGGGTATTGCTCCTGATGTCGTCATTAACAACAGTCCTGTGAGAGACAAGGTCGATCGCTTAAAAATAGAACCTATCAAACCCTTTGAATTAGGTGTCTGCTGTAAACGATCTCAACTTGAGAACCCATTGATTAGAGCATTCTGGCAGGTAGCCGAAGGAAAATATCTCCCTGACTAGTTAACTTTAGATATGTTGGTTAAGAGAATAATAGAGAGAGCACGTTAGTGCTCTTTTTTGTTTTTCTAAATAGCAGATATGAAAAAGCCCGCTGATTTCTCAGCGGGCTTTTCAATGGTGGTGGAGGGATAGGGATTTGAACCCTAGAACCGCTATTAACGGTTGCCGGTTTTCAAGACCGGTGCTTTCGACCACTCAGCCATCCCTCCAACAAATTGTCATCAACAGATTTGTGCACTGTTGAGGTTGTTATTTGCTATGCAAATAACGAATTTAAAGCCTGGCGATGTCCTACTCTCACATGGGGAAACCCCACACTACCATCGGC